>JAVBSB010000110.1:0-22040 GCA_031547365.1 Oscillospiraceae bacterium
TGCGGGAGAACCCGCGTGTTATTAACATGGAGCAAACAGATTTTCGAAAAGTTACGTGGCCGGATGCGGAAGCCCCCTCTTTCGCGGGCGTTGATGTATCGTTTATATCGCTGACGCTGGTCCTTCCGCAGCTGTACAAGCTGCTCGGCGCAGCAGGCGAGGCAGTTTGCCTGCTGAAGCCCCAGTTTGAAATGGGCGCGCCGGTCAAGCACGGCGTTGTAAAAGATCCGAAGGCGCACGCCCGCGTGATTGAAACGCTCTGCGCATCGGCGGCTGAAGTGGGTTTTGTATGCCGCGCACTGACGTATTCGCCTGTTACGGGCGGCGAGGGGAATATTGAATTCCTGCTGCACATCGCAAAGCAGGGCGAAGCGCTGCCGCTGCTAACGCAGGCGGTTGTTCGCAGCGCATGGGAAGAGCTAAAGACCTGCTAATACAAGCTTGAGGGAAAGGAATGATTATACAATGAAACGGCTGGCGCTTTCCGTCAATACAGACAAGCCGGGTGCGCAGGCGCTCGCGCAGGAGATATGCAGCAAGCTCGCGCAGGCGGGGATGGATACTGCCCCGCTTGCGGATATTGCGGCGTGTGACGCAGTGATTGCCGTAGGAGGCGACGGCACGATACTCACTGCGGCGCGTATGGCTCTGCCTCATAAAAAGCCTGTGCTGGGTGTCAACGCCGGCAGAATGGGATTTTTGGCAGGGCTGGAAAGCCATGAGCTGCATCTGCTGCCGCGCCTGGCAGAAGGGGCGTATACGCTTGACCGCCGTATGCTGCTTGAAGTATGCGTGTCGCAGGACGAGCAGCCGGCATATAAGGGTTTTTGCGTCAATGATGCGGTCATTTCCCGCTTCGGAACGCCGCGTCTTGCGGAGATTGATGTCAACTGCGGCGGCGGGCATATGCTGAATTTTATGGGTGACGGTGTCATTTTCGCAACGCCAACCGGCTCAACGGCATACAATTTTTCTGCGGGCGGACCGGTCGTGGAACCCAGCTTCGAGAGCATTCTGCTGACCCCCGTTTGTAATCATCAGCTGTTCACGCGCTCGGTTGTGTTCAGCGCACAGACGCGGTTCACGGTCGATATCGTACGCAAGGGGCTTGCGCTGGCCACAGACGCGGAACAGCCGGTCAATCTTTTACCGGGGCAGCAGGTCGCCGTTTGCCGCGCGGACGGGGAAGCCCTTTTCATACGCCTGAAGACAGAACATTTTTTGGATGTGCTCAGCATGAAAATGGGGATCAAAAAGCAGGGGGAGCCACTATGAGAAACAGGCGGCAGGAGCTGATTCTGCAGCTGGTGGAGCGGGAGGATATTTCCACGCAGGAGCAGCTGCTCTCTTTTTTAAACAGCCACGGCGAGCAGGCAACGCAGGCAACCATCTCTCGGGACATCAAGCTGTTGGGGCTGCAAAAAAATACGCGGCGCGGCGGCCGTATGTGTTACGAAGCGCCGAACACCCCGGCAGAAACCGCGCGGCGGCATAAGTCTGTTTTGGGAGGATTTATATTATCTGTCAGCGGCGCGGGGAATATCGTTTGCGTGCGCTGCAGCGCGGGCATGGCGCAGGGAGTCTGCGCGGCGCTGGACGCGAATCCGCCCGAAGGAATGATAGGCAGCCTGGCGGGAGAGGACACCATCTTTTTGCTTTGCCGCGGCGAGGACGAAATGCACACCGTGCGGGAGGAGATAATACGTTATGCTGCAGAGTATGACAATTGAAAATATTGCGGTAATCAGGCATGCGCAGCTGGAGGACTTGCCCTCCGGCTTTGTGGCAATGACGGGCGAAACCGGCGCAGGCAAGTCCATCGTGATTGATGCCATCAATGCGGTGCTGGGCGAACGCACCAGCCGCGATCTTATTCGTACGGGTGCCGGGAGCGCCCGCGTGACAGCGTTGTTTTCACAGACGGGCGATGACGTCACAGCGTTGCTTGACGCGCTTGACCTGCCCGCAGAGGAAAGTGGCGACGTGCTGCTCAGCCGCACCATTACAACAGCAGGAAAGAACAGCTGTCGCGTCAATGGCGTGCCGGTAACAGTCGCAACCCTGCGGGAAATTGGCGCGGCGCTGGTGAATATACACGGTCAGCACGACAGCCAGGCTTTGCTTGACAGCGCGCGGCACGTGGGCTATATCGATGCCATGGCGGATAATGCCGCCCTGCGCGAGGAATATTGTGCAGCATACCGCAGCCTGCGGGCGCTGCGGCGGGAGCAGACGGCTTTGCAGATAGACGAAAACGAAAAAGCGCGCCGCCTGGATATGCTGCGCCACCAAATTACGGAGCTGGAGCAGGCAGAGATTATTCCGGGCGAGCAGGCAGCGCTGGCGGAGCGGCAGACGCTGATGCGCAACAGCGAAAAAATTCTCGAAGCCCTGCAGGCGGCGGGTTCTGCGCTTTCGGGCGAGGGGGAGTTTGCAGGCGCCGCAGCGCTGACGTTTGAAGCGGTCAGCTCACTGGACCGTGCGGGTGAATTTAGTCCTGCTGTGCAGCAGCTGGCAGAGACCCTGCGTTCGGCGGCGTACGAACTGGACGAATGCGCGGGCGAGCTGCGCCGTATGCTCGAAAGCGCCGACTTTGACCCGAAAAATGCCGAGGCAATTGAGCGCCGTTTAGATGTCTACTACCGCCTTTCGCGAAAATATGGCGCGCAGGAGACAGATATGCTGGCATTTCTCGAAAACGCGAAAGCCGAGGAAGCCTCAATTATTCAAAGCGACGAGCGTATATTGGAGCTGGAAGACGAAATTGAGGCGCAAAAATCCGTAGTGATACAGCTGGCGCGTACGCTGTCAAAATCGCGGCGCGAAACAGCAGAGGTGTTTTCGCGCGCCGTACGGGACGAGCTGGCTGACCTGGACATGCCGCAGGTGCGGTTGGAGGTTATGACCGAAAAAATCCCCCTCACGGAAGAAGGGGGAGAACATATGGAGTTCTTGATTTCAGCCAACATAGGCGAGCAGCCGCGTCCGCTGGCAAAAATTGCGTCGGGCGGCGAGCTTTCGCGCGTTATGCTGGCAATCAAGGCGGTGCTTGCGGCAAAAGACCCGGTCGGTACGCTGATCTTTGACGAAATTGATACCGGCGTCAGCGGTCGAGCCGCACAGAAAATCGGGCGTAAGCTACAGCGTGTTGCTGAAGGCCGCCAGGTGATCTGCGTGACGCATTTGGCGCAGATTGCCGCGCTGTCAGACGACCATTTGCTCATCGAAAAGCAGATGGACAGCACAGGCACCGAAACCCGTATCACTCGCCTGGACCGCGCAGGCCGCGTGCGGGAGCTGGCGCGTATCATGGGCGGCGAGGGCATTACTGCCGCACAGCTGTCAGCGGCGGAAGAGCTGATGCGCAAATGAGCTATTTTACGAACGACCTCATATAGGAATAACCTTCTTCCAGACCAAATTCAGATAAGATATCAGGGGTGTTGAACGCAAACAACACACCGGCTACAATCAGGCCTATAAAGACAAGCATCGCCAGTACATGCAAAACAACGCCCGCAATCGCGAGCCCCCTGCCTTTTTGACCGGTTTGGTTACATTGCCTTAGACCGATGATGCTGCAGACAAGACCTCCGATTGGAATGTAAACCCAGAACAACACAAAACCGATGATGGCGAAGATATTCCACTCAGCTTGCCTCTGTTGATAAGGCTGCGGATACGGTTGCTGGTATGGCTGCTGCTGGTACGGCTGCGGATAGGGCTGATATTGAGGCGGAACGGGGGGCTGCTGGTATTGCGGCGGACCGGGCTGCCGGTAGGGCTGCTGGTATTGCGGCGGAGCAGCCTGATGATGGGTTGGCTGAATTTGTGATGGCTTTAGATTTTCATACTCCAGCAGCTGATCATTTGGCTGCTGCTGTCTCGAGTTGATTGTGTTTCCGCAGCGCGCGCAAGTCAGTGCGTTTGGTTCCAGTGCAGACCCGCAATTTGTGCAAAACATAGAAGAAAATCCTGTCATGAGTAGACATAAAATAAAAGATGTTTTGGAAGTATACCGGAAGAAGGGTATGCTTTAATTTTTAGCCAAACAATTCGCATTTTCTTTTACAGTTTTAAGTACAAAATGCGTTTTTGTTGCGGACACTCCGGGGATCCCTTTAATTTCGCGGTGTATGACCTCCAGCGCTTCGGAGCTTTGTGCGACGATATGCAAAATGAAATCGTAGTCGCCGGTGAGGTAATGGCAGGTGAGAATATTGGACACAGGCTGAATCTTTTCTACAAAGCCGTCGTAGTATTTCGGGTGCTCCAGACAGACCTCCATCCAGGCGGAGATGTCATTACCCAAACGTTTTTGATCCAGAATTGCAGTATACCCGCGGATTATGCCGCTTTCCTCCAGCTTATGAATCCGCTCAATCACGGCAGAAACCGAAAGATTGACCTCCTGGCTGAGAGCAGAGGCTCTGCATCTGGCGTTTCGCGTGAGATGGTCCAGAATTTTTGCGTCAAGGGCGTCCATCGGTGTCATCATCCTTCCTTTGTCATATTATCTTTCAGCGCTTGTATTCGCGCAGGCGTAGGCTGTGCATAAATTGATTGGAAGCGGTGGTAAATCACTTTTCCGGGCGGTGAGCCGTTTGGCTTTTTCAAAAATTTTACCGGGGTATAATCGACCTGGGCAAAGCCGCGCGCCTTGCTGTGCCAGGCTGCAAGCATCGCAGCCTCAGCAACGCTGTCTGCGTCGGGCGCACTGCCCTGCGTACATAAAATCACATGCGAGCCGGGAAAATCATGCGTGTGGAACCAAAGATCGCTTGGCTTAGCGGTTTTCAGGCTCAGCTGCTCATTTTGGAGGTTGTTTCGCCCTACCAGAATGCGCAGACCGGCGCTGCTGCGGTACTCAATCGGCGGCAGCTGCGCCGGCGCGCGGCGCTTTCCTTTCGGCGGTCTGCAATAGCCCTGTAGTTCCAGCTCGCGGCGTATAGCCTCTATTTCCGTCTGGGAGTCTGCGCGCTGTAAAAAATCCGATACGCTTTCAAGATATTGCAGCGCCTCCTCGCCCTGCGTGATAAAATCACCGAGCATTGCCGCGGCTGTTTTGGCTTTTCGGTACTCTTTAAAATAGCGCTGCGCGTTGGCGCCGGGACCCAGCGCGGGGTTGACGGGTATCGCCAGCATGTGCCCCTCGTCGTAGTAGTTTTCCAGCAGATAGCTTGCGCTGCCACGCGCAGAAGGCTCGTTTTCGAGCATGCTCTTGTTGGATAAGATCAGTTCGGCATATATTCGCAAGTGCTCGCGGTTTTGCGCCTGCGCAAGCTCCTGCCGTTGCGCAGAAAGCTTGCGCCGTAGCCGTGCAATGCGGTTTTCGACCAGCTTCATCAGCGCTCCGACCTGCTGCTTCTTGCGTTCGGCGCGGTCGCGTTCAGTATAGAAGACCTCCAACAGCCGCGAATAGCTATCCATTTCCTCGCCCGGCGGCGTCAGTCCATACCGCTGCGGAACGCCGTTGCTGTCACGCAGCAAAAAAGGGCGGGGTTCAGCAGGCGGGGCGGGCGGTACGAAGCCGTTGCCCGGCGGTAGTGCATAGCGCAGACCGGGCAGCGCGGGCTGCTGTCTCTGCGTCAAATCACCGCGCTTGAGGCAGTCAATAATCACGCCGCCTTCATGCAGTAAAAGCAGGTTTGTGTGCCTGCCCGTGAACTCCGCGCAAAGGCAAAGCCGTATGGGCTCGCCGATTTCCGTGGTCCCCGCAAAATCAAAAAACAGTATGCGTTCAAGCTCCGCCTGACGAATGTTGGTCAGCACAGCCCCCTGTAAGTATTTACGCAGAAGCATACAAAACATGCCGGGCTGCGGTGGGTTTTCTATCGTATCGGTGATGAGGTTCGCGCGCGCGCGCCCGGACCATAAGCAGAGCAGCAGCTTATATACGCCATTGCGTGTGCGCAGAAACAGCACGAATTCCTCTTTAGAAGGGTTATGGATTTTATCAACGCGCGCCCCTGCAATCCGGTCCCGCAGTTCGTTGCATAAACAATGAATAAAATTCCCGTCAAGCGCCATTTGAAATCATCCTCAATAGAACGTCCGGTCTGCGCGTGGTGATATTGTCCACGCCCATGCCAATCAGCCTTCGCATTTCAATCCGGGAGCGCACCGTATAAACCGAGATTTTCAGCCCCATTTCCTGCGTGTTGCTGACCAGCTGCTGCGTACAAAGCTTTTTGTTTATGTTGATGCCTGCCGCGCCGACCAGTTTTGTGTATTCAAGCAGAGAAATCGCGTCTTTTTCAGTCGGTTCGCAGTTAAGATAATAATCCAGCCCCAAGCCTACGACTGAACTGAGATTTTCCTTACTTACGCCGGTAAAAAAAGCGCGTTTTTCAAGCCCGTATTTTTTTGCCAGCTCCGCAACCCGCTCTATATTGTTTGGATCGTGTTCCTTTAAATCCAGGTTAATGCCCGCTTTGCCGTCTTGCATCAGCTTAAACACATCCTCCAGCTTCGGAGATTGCGCGTTGACCTCGTCATGCCCGAGCACGGGTGTGCCGTCGGCTAAAAAACGAACATCAACCTCGATGCAACCGCTGTCGCCGACGCAATCCAGACCGGCTTTTGCGGAAGCAAGCGTATTATCCTTTGTGCCGAGCGCACCCGTGTGTGCGGTTACTGTCATCGTCTCAGATACCTCCAACGCGCCGCAGCCGCCCATCAAAACGCAGGGCGCGATCAATAACAGAGCAAATACTTTACGTAAATTATACATGTTGAATCACACTCGTTTCCTCTGCAACCAGCCATTCCAGCGCAGGGAAGACCTCCCTCAGGCGCTGCGCCAGCACGGGAACAGCCAAAACCTCAGTTTCAAAATGCCCTGCCGCGAATAGGGAAATGCCGTGCTGCATGGCGTCTAAAAAATTGTTATGATTTGCGTCGCCGGTAAAAAACGCATCCGTAACGCCGTAGCCATCCGCTAAAAATCCGCAGCCCTGACCTGCGCATACGCCGACAGTACTGATCAGCCTGCCCGCGTCGCAAAAACGCACGGGAATGCCAATTTTTTGCGCGGCATATTGCGCCAATTTTTTTGCCGACATGGGCTGTGCCAGCTTAAATTTGCGCGTCAAGCCGCCCAGCGGCTGCGGTTCACCCAGCGCCAGAAAACGGATAAGGGTATCGTTCACGCCGTCGGCGCAGGCATCAAAGGGCGTGTGCGTGGCAATGCATGCAATATTGTGCCGCGCCAGCAACCAGGCGGGGTCGTTGCACAGCAATTGTTTGCGCGCATGATAAAGCACCGGATGATGGCTGACAATCAGCTCGCAGTTCGCTTTCGCCGCTTGTTCGATCACAGGCGGCGTAACGTCCAAACAGCACATTGCGCGCGTAACAGGTAAGTCAAACGCGCCGGTTTGCAGACCGGAGTTGTCAGAGACCTCCTGCGTATCAAACGGCGCTATGCTGTCCAAAAAATCATATACATCGCGTACCAAGGTCATCATATACCTCCGTCAAATGCTCCAATTCATATGGGTTCTGACCGGAAAGTTGCAGGGCGTCCATGCGCACGCGGAGCAATTGCAGCTCCCGCAGCAGGATTTCACGCGCGCAGGGGTCGCCGCAAGCAGGCAGCTCTCCGTAATACGCGTACCCCGGCGTACATTTGCGTTTTGCGCCGTCATATACCGCGCGCAGGGCGCTATAGGCTTTACCGGCATCGCGGCACGCAGCCTCGCAATCAATATAAAACCCGTGGGTGATCAGCCAAAACCGCAGGTCCTGCGCGTGTCGCATCGGCTGGGCGACAATGACAGTGCTCTTTGCGCAAAGCCAGGGCGCGGCATCCAGCAATCGCGCCATCAGCGTGCCGCCCATGCCCGCCATTACCCAACAGGTCGCGTCGCCCGGGGAAAACGCCGTAAAGCCGTCTGAGAGCCGCAGCTCAATTTTATCGGATAACCCTGCCCGCCGCACTGTCTGCCGCGCGTTTTCCAGCGGACCCGCTCCGATGTCGGATGCGATGGCGCGCGGGCAAATACCCTGCCGTACCAGCTCCACGGGCAGATACGCATGGTCGGAGCCGATGTCAGCAACAGCTACGCCCGGGGGTACCAGCTGCGCTGTCATGGCAAGGCGCGCGGAAAGCTGCGGCAGGCGGGTATGCATATCAGGCATTATTTTGCGGAAAGGTGCGCGTTGAGCTGATTGACCAGCTCCTCTGCGTCTACGCCGTGTACGGCGCAGGCCTCTTCGATGGTCTCGCCGCGGCTGGCGGGGCAGCCCAGGCAGTGCATCCCCATATCAAGAAAATACGGCACGGTAGTGCGGTCGGCATCTAAAACATCGCCTATGATGGTGTCTTTTGTGATGGTCATACGATTGCCTCCTCTTATTATTTTGAAATTTCCAGTGTGATGGCGCCGCCTGCGATTTCAATAACGCGGGAGATATCAAAGTCGGGGCGGGCGGATTTTATTCTTTCGTGAATATAGCTTTCGTCGTACAGTTCGTCTGCCAATACTTCTGCCTTAATGTGGTCGAGCACATGGCTGAGCGTCTGGCGCAAAAACTCATTTTGGGTGGACATACGCAGCTTGATGCGCTGCTCCACAGCAAAACCGGCTTCTTTACGCAGGGTTTGAATCTGCCGTATTACGTCGCGCACAGCGCCCTCGCGGCGCAGCTCCTCTGTCAGCTCGATATCAAGCGCAACGGTAATTTCGCCGTTTTGGCAGGTGGTGCAGACAATGCCGGGTCGAGTGGTCCTGTGCAGCAAAAACAAATCCGCGCCCAGTGCGCCCTCCCAGCCGGGCACGAGCACGCTGCCTCCGGTTTCGATTTGCGCGGTGACGACCTGCGCGTCTTCTGCCAAAAGGCCTGCGAGGTGATTCTTGAATGCGTTGACCTGCGATTTCAGCACAGCGCCTGCCAATTTGAAATTAACTGCGGGCGTTTTAACTTGCAGCTCCTCTTCGCCGGAAAGGAAAACAAGCTTCTTCACGTTGAGTTCGTTGAGGATCTCCCGGCTAAACATATCAAGCGTTTTGCGGGTGTCCTCTGCGCACACAAGACAAAGCGCCTGCAGGGGCTGACGCACCTTTAGGTTGCTTTCATTGCGCAGGCGCAGCGCCGTGGCGATCACCTCGCGCACCAGCGCGGTCTGCTCCAGCAAACCATCGTTTTCCATATCCGATTTTGGGTTGGGCCAAGCGCTTAAATGCACCGAGATCGGTGCCTGCGGCTCAGCCTGCCGCACAAGCCTTTGCCAAATGGTTTCTGTCATGAAGGGAATGATGGGCGCCATCACTTGCGCGGCGGACTTCAGCGCAAAATAGAGGCACATATAGGCCGCGCGCTTATCCTCCGCGTCGCCGCTCTTCCAAAATCGGCGGCGGTTCAGGCGGATATACCAGTTAGAGACATCCTCCACGTATTCCTCGAATTCCTTCACCAGCACATACGCCTTGAATTGATCCATAAGCTCGGTTGCGCGGGCAATGAAATTATTCGTGCGAATCAGCAGCCAGCGATCCAGCTCGCATAAATTCTCAGGCAGCTCTCCGGTTAGGACGGGTTTATCAATCTGATAATAGGTATCAAAAAAGGTAAAGATATTGCGGAAATTCAACAGCTTACGACGCGCCTCGTCGCCCAGGGTGTAGCCGAAGCGCACGTCGTTCGTGATGGGGTTGCCCGCATAAAGGTAGCGAATCGCGTCGCTGCCGATCTCCTCGGCGGCCTCGTCAAACTGGATCATGTAGCCTGTTTTGCTGAATTTTCCGCCGTCTTCCTTGATGACTGCGGAGTGACACATCACGTGCTCATAGGGCGGGCGGTCCTCCAGCACCACGCTCATGAACAGCATGGAATAGAACCACAGGCGCACCTGCTCGTTCATTTCCGTCACCCACTCGGCAGGGAAGTTTTTCTCCCATTGCTTGCGGTCGCTGAAATAACCCAACGTGGAATAAGGCACAATGCCCGCGTCCAGCCATACGTCGCCCGTGTCGGGAATGCGCCTGACAGCCCTGCCGCATTTTGGGCAGGTGATTTCAACGCCGTCTATCCATGGTCTGTGCAATTCCGGAATGGAATCAACAGAAACGCCGGCTAATTTAGCAAGCTCTTCTTTTGAGCCGGCAACGGATAAGTGACCGCAGTGCGCACAGGGATAGAACGGCAGCGGCAGCCCGTAGTAGCGCTTGCGGCTGATGTTCCAGTCTCCCATGTTTGTCAGCCAGTCCTCCATGCGCCGCCCGCCGGATTCCGGCTCCCACTTGACCTTATGCGCAGCGGCAAGCAGTCGCGGCTTGAGTTCGTCCGTTGCAATGTACCACGCGGGTACAAGGCGGAAAATCACCGGGGTTTTGCAGCGCCAGCACACAGGATAGCTGTGCTCGTGCGCCTCGACTTTATATAGCTTATCCCGTTTTTTAAGCTCTTCAAACACTTCGTCCGCAATGCTGCTGCTGTCTTTACCTGAGAAAAAGCCAAAGCCCTGCAAAAAGATACCCAGGTCATCTACGGGCATGACCTGCGGCAGACCCTCGCGCTGTCCGAGCGAAAAGTCCTCCGCGCCGCAGCCCGGCGCAATGTGTACCACGCCCGTGCCTTCTTCGGCATCGACATCCTCCCAGGCTACGATGCGGTGCGCAAAACCCGAAAGCGCCGGCAATTCGGGGAAGCAGGTCTCATATTCCAGGTCAACCAGCGCCGCGCCCTTGAATACGTCCAGCACCTCCAGCTTGTCATCGCCAAGCTGCTTGATGGCGTTCTTCGCCAGCACCAGCGGCGCATCCTGGCTTTTGAGCTTCACAAGGGCGTAGTCGATTTCGGGATTCACGGCCAGCGCAACGTTGGACGACAGCGTCCACGGCGTGGTGGTCCAGACCAGAATGCGAAAATCCTTGTCTTTAATAGGCAATTGAAAAAACACGGAATCGTGTGTCATTTGTTTGTAAGAACCCGTCATTTCGTGCTCGCTGAGCGAAGTGCCGCAGCGCGGACACCATGGCATAGGCTTATATTCCTGCCGAAGCCAGCCGCTGTCGTGGCATTTTTTCAGGAAGAACCAAATCGCCTGAATATTTTCGTCTGTGTTGGTGAAATAATCCTTGCCCCAGTCCATCCACTGCCCCAGGCGCTTGCTCTGCTCGGTGATCACGCCCGCAAAGCTTTTAACGCGCTCCTTGCACTTTTCGGTGAATTTATCAAGCCCGTAGGCTTCAATGTCTTTCTTGCTTTCAAAGCCTAACTCTTTTTCAACGCCGACCTCAACCCACAGCCCCTGTGAGTCAAAGCCGTTCTGGCAGCGGCAGTCGTAGCCCCGCTGGAACTTATAGCGAATGTAAGTATCCTTTAAGCTCCGTCCCCACGCATGGTGAATGCCCATGGGGTTATTGGCAGTGATGGGACCGTCCAAAAAGCGGAACATCGGTCGACCGGCCGCCTGTTCGCGTAACTTTTTAAAACACGCTTCCTTCTCCCAAAAAGTGAGAATATCGTGTTCTTCCTGTATGAGTTCATTTTTTTCCATTGCATGCGATCTCCTCAATTTAGCGATATTACAAGGTTACAAGTTCCCGCCGTTCCAGCCCCAATTGCTCGTCTCGCTATACTTCACATAGACATTCGCGGGGTCAAGACCGAGCACGTCTTTTAATAGACCGCACACCGCGCCTGTCAGACTTTCATAAGCCTGCGGATTCCCGCAGCCAAAGCAGCTGATGTCTAAAAAAGCGGCGTTGCGCTTCTCGCCCTGAAAATACATGGTCGTATCACCTGTAAGCGAAAGCATCAAATAGGTTTCGCTTTTGCCGGGCAGCAGCGAAATCGCGCGTCCGAAGCCCGCTTTAAGCGCATCTTCCTTCCCTGCGAGGTTGACAGAAGTCGTCATGGCGATCATTGGCATAAAATTGCCTCCATAAATTACTTTAATGTTGCGGACGACCGGGGACGGTCGCCCCCTACCCCTGGTAGGTTTTTATGTGATTTTTCAGCTTCTTCATCGCCCAGTCGTAATGGCTCGACGTAGCCGAGACGCAGTAACTGCCCAGGCTGGTTGTCCCTGTCCATTTATAATGCTGCTTCGTGAACAGCTCCTCGTCTGAAAAGCCTTCAATCAGAGCCAGCACTTCGCTGTGGCTCTGGCGCAGCATGTCCCGCGACTGTTCATAGGGTGTGCTTTGGTGCGCCTCCCAAAAGCCGATGTTCATTTCGCCATAGGTCTTCCAGGTGTAAGGCGGCGGCAGAAAAGGGCGGGCATCTCCGGCGAGATTCGCAGGAACCCAGCGCAGCAGCAGCTGATGCCATTCGTAAAGGTGCACAAGCACGTCGCGCACATTTTTATCTCTGTCCTCAAAGGCGAACGCAGCCTCCTGCGCGCCCTCGGGCATACTGTCAATCAGCTTCCACAGCTTGTCAAACATTACATTCGCGGCGCTGAGCAGTTCCGTTTTGTTTGTCGGTCTTGGCATGGAAAGCTCCAATCTAAGCAATTGATGATGAGGTCGGAATTTCGTAGGGGCGATTCTCAAGCGCCCGCAAATTGTAAGGAATGGGCGGCTGTGAGTCGCTTACTAATTTTATTACCCAATCACCTTTGTACAGCCAAAGCTGTCTGCGACCTTGCCCCACTGGATTCCCGTCAGCTCGTCATACAGCCGCTGCGAGACTGTGCCGATTTGGTTGTTGTTGATGACAAGATTTTCGTCGCCACACTGTAGCGCCCCGATGGGGGAGATCACCGCAGCCGTGCCGGAGCCAAAGGCTTCTTTTAGTGTGCCGCTATGTGCTGCCTGTACGATTTCTTCCAGCGCAAGCGCGCGCTCGGTGACTTTATATCCCCAGCTGCGCAGCAGCTCAATGCAGCTTTTGCGTGTAATGCCGCTCAGGATGCTGCCCTGTAACGCCGGGGTGACGATTTCGTCGCCCAGCACAAAAAATACGTTCATCGTGCCGACTTCCTCAATGTATTTACGCTCCACGCCGTCCAGCCACAGCACTTGTGTAAAACCTTTGACCTGCGCGTCCTCCTGCGCTTTAAGCGACGAGGCATAGTTGCCTGCGGTCTTGGTGTAGCCCATGCCGCCTCTGACTGCGCGGACATAGTTTTGCTCCACAAAGATTTTCACAGGATTTAAGCCTTCGGGATAGTAAGCGCCGACGGGGCTGAGGATAATACAGAAAATCAAGTGCTCGGCAGGGTGTACGCCCACCTGCGGGTCCACCGCGAAGATGAACGGGCGAATATAAAGCGAGGTGCCGTCCTGCGTGGGGATCCAGTCGGCATCGATTTTCACCAGTTCTTCGACTGCTTTAACCGCTAAAGCTTCGTCAATGAGCGGGATGCACAGCCGCTCGTTGGAAAGATTGAGCCGCGCCATGTTTTCTTCGGGGCGAAACAGACGGATTTTGCCGTCCGCGCCGCGGTAGGCCTTCATGCCTTCGAATACTTCCTGCCCATAGTGCAGGCACATGGCAGACGGTTCAAGCGCAATAGGACCATAAGGCACAATGCGCGGGTTGTGCCAACCCATGCCCGCGTCATAGTTCATCAAAAACATATGATCGGAAAATATTTTACCAAACCCCAGCTTGCTTTGGTCCTGCGGTTTTGCTTTGGGCGTTTGTGTCCGTTCAATGGTGATGTTTTGCATTTTCAACAAGCTCCTTTTGCAAATAATAAGTTAGATTTTATTATAACAAACTTATGAAAAAAAAGCAAGCGTTCACCAAAATAATTTCGGTAATTTGCATTTATTCTAAACAATTCTTTTAGTTGCTATTTGCAATGAAGCGAAATGTGAGAGTGCGTTACAACTTTTTATGTTGTTTTCACAACTCGCACTTGACATAATGTAAACAGTGCGGTATAATTTAATGAGATGCATTCGCCTTTCTGCCGAAAAGGTCTGGAATGCCATCAGCAATAATTCTTTGCCTGGTGCGGCTTAATACCGCATCTCTCATGGTAATTTTCATTGCAATTAATTAAATATATAAGCTGAAAGGGAGGAATCATACAAGAGTGACAATACCAATTTGGGTAGTAATATCAGTTCCTGTCATTCTTTTGCTCGCTTGCGTTGTTATTGGAATAGTATGCTTTAAGCGAGGGGAAGCGCACAGAAAGCTGATTGCGGAACAAAAAATCGGTTCGGCTGAAACGGAAGCCACGCGCATACTGAACGACGCGCTGGCAACAGCCGAAAGCAAAAAGAAGGAAGCTATTTTAGAGGCAAAAGATGAAATACACAGGCAGCGCAGCGAGGCGGAACGCGAACTGCGCGAACGCCGCGGCGAAGTACAGCGGCAGGAACGTAGAATCAACCAGAGGGAAGAAACGTTAGACAAGCGTTCCGATAACCTTGAAAAAAAAGAAGACGCGGTTCAGGAAAAGCTAAAAGCGGCTGAGCACCGCTTGGAAGAGATCGAAACCGTTAAAAAGAGCCAGTTCGATATGCTGGAGCGCATCTCCGGTTTTACGGAAGAACAGGCGAAGGCGCACCTGCTGCAGCTGCTCGAAGGGGAGTTGGAGCACGAAAAGGCTGTACGCATCATGGATGCGGAGCAAAAAATACACGACGAATCGGATAATTTGGCAAAAGAAATCATTGCGACTGCAATTCAGCGCTGTGCGGCGGATCATTCGGCAGAGACCACCGTCAGTGTTGTAGCGCTACCCAGCGACGAAATGAAAGGCCGCATCATCGGCCGCGAAGGGCGCAATATCCGCACACTCGAAACCATTACAGGCGTGGATTTGATCATCGACGACACGCCGGAAGCCATTACAGTGAGTTGTTTTGATCCCGTGCGCCGCGAAATCGCAAGGCGTACGCTGGAGAAATTAATATTGGACGGGCGCATCCATCCTGCCCGCGTAGAAGAGCTTTTTGACAAGTGCAGCCGTGAGGTTGAAGCGCAGGTTAAACAGACCGGCGAGCATGCATTGATCGAAGCGGGCGTCAATAACGTACACGGCGAAATCGTGAAGCTGCTCGGCAAATTGCGCTACCGCACCAGCTACGGTCAGAATGTTCTGAATCACTCGCTTGAGGTCAGCTACATAGCGGGCTTAATGGCGGCGGAAATCGGCGCAGACGTAAAGCTGGCGAAGCGCGCGGGCTTGCTGCACGACATAGGTAAAGCGCTGGACCACGAACAGGAAGGCTCGCACGTGGAGCTTGGCGTGGAATTTGCGCGTAAGTACAAGGAAAACGAAGAAGTTCTGCACGCG
The DNA here is from genome assembly GCA_031547365.1 of Oscillospiraceae bacterium. Taxonomy (GTDB): domain Bacteria; phylum Bacillota; class Clostridia; order Oscillospirales; family Acutalibacteraceae; genus WRMQ01. Next base: position 15,209 of record JAVBSB010000110.1, read on the forward strand.
ATTCAGGCGCACCACGGCGACGTAGAGGCCAAAACCATCGTTGCATGCCTTGTACAGGCGGCGGATGCCATCTCGGCGGCACGTCCCGGCGCAAGGCGCGAGAACCTCCAGAACTACATCAAACGGCTGGAAAAACTGGAAGAACTCACCACCTCCTTCCCGGGCGTTGAAACCTCGTTCGCCATGCAGGCGGGGCGCGAGGTGCGCATTATGGTGAAGCCCGAGCAGGTCTCCGATGACGCAATGGTGTTGCTTGCGCGCGATATTGCACAAAAAATTGAGAAAGATATGGAATATCCGGGTCAAATCAAAGTGCATCTGATTCGCGAAAGCCGTGCAAGCGAAATCGCAAAATAGTAAGTCAGTATTTGAGTTTGAAGCAAAATGCAAGAAACAGGCTGCGTAGAACATGCATGCCATTTCTTGCATTTTATTTTTCTAATTAAGTTGAATAAGGAAAAATAAAAAAGAAAACGACTATTATTCAACACTTCCGTTATGCGCAAAATCCACGTTGTCAAACGGGGCAAAAAAATTATTACACAAAAATTTAGAAAAAAGGGAACCAATCCCCTTGCTCAGCTGTCTTATAGTTGTTGAGGGGGTGATCCCGGGTGCTGGACGACTTAATTCGGGCGGCGCTGAATGATGCGGCTGCTATGTGCAATGTTCCGAACGAAGTCGACGAGTACGTTCTGGGCTGCATTGTTCAGGGCTACAGACCTGGGTCAGGGGGGACATCCGATGAATGATCAAATGATTGGCGATCTTGCGTTGCAGGCAGCGCAGGGCAGTGTTGATGCATTCCAAAATTTGTACCGCCTTACCCGCCAAAGCGCCTGGTTTGTTGCGCTGTCCATCACAAAAAACGAGTCGGACGCGCAGGATATCCTGCAGGAAAGCTACTTAAAGGCTTACCAAAGCTTGCAACAGCTGGCGCAGCCGGAAAAATTTGTACCCTGGCTGAACCAAATTGTGGCAAACAAAGCAAAAAATTACATAGCGCGCAAAAAACCTGCTTTTTTTGCGGAGTATGACGACGAGAACGCGCAGGACTGGCAGGAAGAAACCAACCCCGAATTTTTACCGGACGAACACCTGGATCAAAGCGAGGCAAAAGCCCTGATCGCATCCCTGGTGACGCAATTGCCGGAAGACCAGCGCCTGGTGGTGCTGCTGCGGTATTACGACGATATGGAAGTCGCGGATATCGCGAAATCGCTCGAAATCCCCGAGGGTACCGTAAAAAGCCGCCTCAGCCGTGCACGCGAAAAGCTTGCGGTCATGCTGAATGAGGCGAAAAACAGGGGAATTAAGCTTTATTCCGTAGCACCGATCCCCTTATTGGCATACTTTATCAAGTTGCTTGGGTTTGACGCCCCCGGCAGTGACCGCCTCCCTCCATTGCTGATCGGCTCCGCAGCCGCAGCGGGAGCGGCCGGCGGCACTGCTGTGGCTGCGCGAAGCACACTGGTTGGCAAAGTCGCAGCGATTGCGACGGCCGCAGTGGTAGCCGTAGGCGGTGTAACAACCGCGGTCGTTTATACCATTCATAAAAGAGCTGCTTTGGCAGACAATCCCGCGCACGCGGTTGTGATTGACCACGAGACCATCGCAAACGCAAGCCAGGAATCGGACTCGATGTCTTCAGTTATGAGTTACCCGGCTATTACATTGCCAACGGATGCAACAACTGGCGCAGAGCAGTCCGGTGCGGACAATAAGCCGATACAGCAAAAAACAACGCAGACCTCGGCTTCGCAGACAGCTACGCAACCATCGTCAACCTCTTCAGTTAATAAGACCACAAAAAAGGTTGAACAGGCGACCACCGCCGCGAAAACGACAATCAAAACCACGCAATCTTCAACTGAACCCTTTTCGCTGCCTAAAATCGTTTTACCGACCTTTACAACACGCTCAAAAACCACAACCACATCTACAACGGAATCCAATACGACAAAGCCGGCAGTGACGATTAGTCAAACAACCACTACAACGCGTACAACTACGACGACGACCACGACTACCACCGTTAAGGTCGATGAATTCACCTATAAGCAAGTCAGCGACGGTACGCTGATGATCACGAAATACAACGGAACAGCGACCTCCATTGTGATCCCGTCACAGATTGACGGCGTGGAGGTACGGCATCTGGACGTAAATGCGTTTGAAGGCACAAGGCTCGTTAAAGTCGTAATATCACCCGGCATCGATTGCCTGCGTACGCACACCTTCGGAAGGTGTACCGACCTGGCTGAGGTTGTTATCCCGCCCAGTGTGAGGTACTTTCAAGCAGATGTTTTTGACGGCAGCCCGAATGTTGTAATTGTTTGTACGGAGGGCTCCGAGGCGCAAAAATATGCAGAGGACAACAATATCCCGTTTCGTTTTCAATGATTGCTTTCTCATAGGGCTCCTTTTCATGGGGGGAGACCTACATACGCACACGTGAAGGGTTTGCGTATATAAAACAGCAACGCCCGCCGCGCATTGTCGTGCGGGCGTTGTTTGTTATCTCATCGGATGGATAAAACTAACACGAATAAAATTGAATTTTGGATATAGTGAGGATTTTTTGTCGCTTCTGCGTCTTCATGTCTGTGGGGAGAAAGTTGCAATAAGGGGTGTGTGAAAATGATAATGATACAACAATTTTCCTTTCCTGGAGGTAATATACCAAAATATAGCGCGGTGATATTTGACCACGACGGAACCGTCGCAGACGCTGCGCCGGGGATACTCAAAAGCGCGAATGCGGCTTTTGCGGAAATGGGGTATCCCGCGCTGACCATGGAGCAGTTTATGCCCTACCTCGGACCACCGCTGCAAAACAGCTTTACGCAATATGCGGGCATGACCGTTGAACAGGCGCAGCAAGCGATTGCAATTTACCGAAGGGAATATGCTGCGGGCAATTGTTATTGTCTGCGTATTTACGACGGGATGGAAGCCCTGCTGAAAGCGCTGCGCGCGGCGGGGATCAAAACAGCGGTCGCAAGCTCCAAACCGACCGTGTTTCTCGAAAAAATTTTGAATCATCTGGGCTTGCGCAATTTTTTTGACGCGGTCTGCGGAGTAGAGCTGGACCGCCTGGAGAGCACGAAGGCAGATATTATTCTTGCCGCAACGCAAACGTTGGGCGTGCTGCCTGAAAATTGTTTGATGGTAGGCGACAGGCATTTTGACGTGGACGGCGCAAAAGCGCTGGGGATGCCAAGTGTTGGCGTACTGCATGGGTATGGTACGCGCGAGGAGCTTGCTGCCGCGGGCGCGGATTATTTGGCAGAGGATTGCGCGCAGCTGCAAAAGATCTGCTTTGGCGATAAATGCTGACATAGATTGAAAGCGCGGCGCAAATCGATGACAGCCTTCTCAATTGCGGGAAGGCTGTCGTTTTCATTAAAGGTTTACGAAAAAGACATTGACATTCTGAAAGAATGTGGTAAAATAATTGGTATAACAACCTGAAGGAGGGACTCAAATTGGTGGATCAAAAAACCTTGGCGTATATTAACATGTATGCCATCATGGGTACACTGGAAAACCTTTGCGAGCTGGACCCCGAAGCCCGTGCGCTGCTGAAAAACGAAAAGCCCATCTCCCTTGCGGTTAACGTGAAGGATGGACCGAAAGCGACCCTGACGTTCAGCAACGGCCGCGTGCGCCTGACCCCCGGCGTATTGAGCAACGCAAGCATCCTTATCCCAATCGCGTCCTGCGAAAAATTTAATGCAGTTGTGGCAGGCACCGCGACGCCTATTCCCGTAAAGGGATTTCAGCACATCAATTTTTTGCTCAAAGACTTTGACGCGCTCACAAAGCGGCTGGAACAACACCTTCGCGCCTCCGAAGAAGATCTGGCGGATCCCGAATTTTTTGAGCGCAGCACTATTTTGATGTTGTATGTCATCTCCGTAGCGATGAGCCAAATCGGCGATTATGACGAAATCGGAAAATTCAGCGCCGCGCACATCCCGGACGGCGATGTGATGTTCTCAATCAAAGGCAGTGTCGGCGCGACAATCCGTGCTCGCAACCACGTACTCAGCACCGAGAAAAAGCGCCCCGAAAAGCCCCGCGCGCTCATGGAATTCGGCAGCCTGGAGCTTGCCCGCGCCCTGTTTGACGGCAAGGTTAACGCGCTTGCCTGCATAGGCGAAGGCTCGATTCAAATGGGCGGCATGATCAATATGATCGACAACCTTAATCGTATATTAGACCGCGTCGCGCTGTACCTGGCGTAAGCCCACGAAAACATATTTAGGAGGACGAACATGGATATTTATAAGCATGATAAGAGCCGGGCGTGGTTCGACCGGGCGACGAAAGTGATTCCCTCCGGCGTATACGGTCATTTAGGTCCGGCTGAAGGCAACTTTATTCCTGTAGATAAATGGCCCCTGATCGGCGACCGCGCGCAAGGTCCTTATTTTTGGGATGTGGACGGCAACCGTTTTATTGACTACATGTGCGCTTACGGTCCGAATATTCTCGGCTATAACGACCCCGACGTGGACAAGGCCGCCATGGACCAGGCGAAGATCGGCAACTGCTTTACCTCGCCGTCCTACAAAATGGTGGAATTGGCAGAGCTGATGGTTGATACCGTTAAGAGCGCCGACTGGGCATTCTTTGCGAAGAACGGCGGAGACACAACCACCGCAGCCATTATGTGCGCCCGCGCGCATACGCATAAAAAGAAGATCATCTTTGTCAATGGTTTCTATCACGGCGTCGCCCCGTGGACACAAAAGGTTGACTACCCCGGCGTAATCCCCGAGGACGTGAGCAATAACCTTTACGTGGACTGGAACGACATTCCCGCGCTGGAACAGCTGATCGCCGAAAACGACGGCGAAATCGCCGCCTTTATCTCCACGCCTTATATGCATGGCAACTATTTCGATAACGTTTTGCCCGCCGAAGGCTATTGGCAAAAGGTGCGCGAGCTTTGCACAGACAATGGCATTGTCCTTATCATCGATGACGTACGCGCAGGCTTCCGGCTTTCGCTTGAGGGCTCAGATGCTTACTTTGGCTTTGAGGCTGACCTGATTACCTTCTGCAAAGCCATTGCCAACGGCTGGAATGTGAGCTGTCTTTGTGGCAAGGAATTCATAAAGGGCGCGATGAGCTCGCTTAGCTACACCGGCTCTTACTGGATGAGCGCCGTACCCTTCGCGGCAGGCATCGCCAACATCGAAAAGATGAAGAAGCTGAACCTGCCTGTGATTTTGCGCGAAAAGGCGATTAAAGTTACCGACGGACTGAAAGCCGCCGCCGCCAATAATGGCTTTGATCTTCTGGTTTCGGGCGAACCCGCGCTGTTCTATCTGCGCATTACCAACGACGACAGCCTCTTCCTGCACCAGGAATGGGTTGCCGAAATGGTCAGCCGCGGGATATTCGTTACCAGCCATCACAACCACTTCCTCAACTATGCCCTAAGCGACGAGGACATCAACCTCACCATGGAAGTCGCCGATGAGGCATTCAAAGTGGTTGCGAAGCGCCACCCCGAAATATTCGGTTAATCGATAATTGTATGATAACGGCGCATCAGGCGGGTGGAAACATCCGCCTGAACGTTGATTGACAACACAAAGGAGGCTGGCTTTCTATGTCATTTCAACCGAAATTCTATCGCTGTGCCCATTGCGGGCAAGTGATCTCCCTGCTGAAGGATCAAGGCGTGCCTGTGTTTTGCTGCGGCGAAGCCATGCAGCGCCTGACCCCAAACACAACAGAAGCCGCTGTCGAAAAGCATTTGCCGGTCATTGAGCGCGAAGGGGATAAGCTCACCGTAAAAGTAGGCAGCGCCGCGCACCCTATGCTGCCGGAGCATTTCATTGAATGGATTTATCTGCACGAGAAAAACGGCGGTCATCGTAAGATTTTACAGCCCGGCGATGCGCCGCAGGCGGTGTTCTGCGTGGAGCCGGACCAGGCGCTGGAGGTCTACGCCTACTGCAACCTGCACGGGCTGTGGATGACAGCAGTATAGGAAGGCGGAACCTTATGAAACGCATTCTCAGCATCGTATTGACCCTTCTGTTGTGCCTTGCATTGGTGATCCCTAGCGCGGCGGCGGATGATAGTACCTATGCGCCGGTGATTATCCAGCAGCCGACCACAAAATTTGGTAATAGACCTCCGTATGTGCAGGCAGGTGATTCGCTTGAGATTGAAGCGCTGGCAACAGTATCATCAGACGCGGGTACTCTCAGTTATGCCTGGTATGATTATGACTGGCAGCCGGGCGATACGGCACCGCCTATTGCTACAGGCGCGCGCGTGAGCATTCCTACCACAGAAGATATGCTTCATAAGAACAATGAAAAGACGGGAAATTTATCCGTATATGCTACCTATAGCTATTGCGTTGTTGTAACGCACACTTGGCTTGACGACGCGCAAGTACAACAGACTGCCTTTGTGAAAAGCGAAGTTGTGAATGTGAAGATCTTCGCCGATTATGATACCGCTGTGGCAATCAGCTGGGACAACGCAATGCGGGGCGGATTTTTTGCGCTTTTCACAGTGGTGCCCTTTACGATGTTATCTATGTTCTTCAATCTGTTTGGCATTTTAGGTTGCAAGCTAAATGTTTGGACAACCGACTTAAGCTATTCACTATTTCAGATCACACGATAAAATCACCACAACGAAAGGAAATTTACTATGGCATTAACGAAACAGGAATGGGTTGCGCTTGAAACCAAAGCAAACGAGCTGCGCAATCTTTGCCTGGACACCACCCACTGGGCGGGTTCCGGGCACATCGGCGGGGGATTGAGCTGCATGGATATGCTTACCATCCTCTATT
>JAVBSB010000096.1:0-5020 GCA_031547365.1 Oscillospiraceae bacterium
CGATCCAAGCGGCAATGTCATTGTGTTCAACGGATATAACAACAACGTTTTTGTTCAGATTGGTGTAGGCGGTTCGCCCATCAGCACAGCCGTTGACATGTACACCAATATGGTGTATATCGGTACGACAGCCGATGGAATTATCATCCTCAGCGCAAACTCCAACTCGGTTGTCGGCACACTGCTGCCAGACACGGATATCTCCGATATTGCTTCTGACCCCTGCACAGGCAAGGTGTTCGCAAGCAATAACACGGATATCTATGTCATCAACGCGAAAACAGGCACGGTCGCCGATACGGTCACTCCGGATGGCGGCTTAAGCGGTATTGCGCTGGATCCCAGCCTTGGCTTGCTCTATGTCATCAACGGCGCAGCCAATGCGGTGGACGTCTATGACACGTGCTCTCTTGCCCTAATAGGAAGTTTGACTCTCGACCTTCAGATCGTTTCCCTCCTGACTGATATTGCGGTCAACAGCATCACTCATATGGTTTATGTGGCTGATACCAACAACCAGATCGTGCATGTCGTTGATGGCGGTTTAAATCTAGAGGTTTCCCTTGTTTCGGTAGCAAGCGATGTAGAAGATCCTATGAAGGTAGTTACGCTTGCCTGCAACGGCGGATGCGCGAAGAATTGCTGCTGCAACGGCGCTACGGGTGCAACTGGTGCTACCGGCGCGACAGGAGCCACAGGCGAAACCGGTGCTACCGGTGCGACTGGCGAAACTGGGGCAACAGGCGAAACGGGTGCCACCGGCGCGACTGGCGCGACTGGCGAAACCGGAGCCACCGGCGCGACTGGTGAAACAGGCGCTACCGGAGCCACTGGTGAAACAGGCGCTACCGGAGCCACTGGTGAAACCGGAGCCACCGGTACTGCCGGTGTAGGCGCAACGGGTCCGACGGGTGCCACCGGACAGCAAGGTCTGCAAGGCGAACCCGGCACGCTGGTAGAAGGCATGTTCGTCTATAACTACGAATGTGAGATCGTACCGCCGGGCAACAAGGTCACCTTTGATCAGCCGTCGATTCCTCCCCTCCCCGTGCTTGGCATGTCCTTCATCGCGCCCTCAACCATCCACCTGACGGAAATCGGATTATACAGCGTTGATTTTTATGCGCTGTCGTCGATCCCGAACACAACACTTGCGCTTTTCTTGGATGAAGTAGAGGTTCCTGGTTCACGCTTTACCGCGCCGCTGCCGTTCGGTGCCATCACCGGTCACGCGAATTTTGCGCTTGGACTGGGCGGTGTTCCGCGAAATCTTACGCTGCGCAACGTGAACCGCTTCATTGCGGCTAATATTCCGGAAGGTCTGCTGCCGAATACGGTGAACGCTTCGATCTTTATTGAGGGTATTGTGCAGCCTGCTTAATTCGCAAATTGCGACCATGTTTCGCACGATTCGTTAAAATTCTCCCCGGGCGGCTAAAAGCCGCCCTTTTTCGTTGTTTTGCTAATATGAAGGAATGGTTAATATTTTTAAAATGGGCTTTACATTTTAGCAAAAAAATGCGATAATAGTACCAGAATAGTTTGGAAAGGAATGGTACGCATGAGTGATCTGCAAAACTTAGCAACTCTCTGCGCAGAGAAAAACAAGATCGATCCTGAGCTTTATATCCTGAATAACGTGCAGCGCGGGCTGCGCGACAAGGAGGGCAATGGTGTCAAAGCCGGTCTGACGCAGATTTCTACCATCACTTCTTTCGAGATGATCAACGGCGAAAAAACTCCGTGTGACGGTATATTACGCTACCGCGGCATTGACGTAAAACAGCTTTGTGCGGGATTTTTAGATTCAGAACGCTATGGCTTTGAAGAAGTCGCCTATCTGCTTTTGTTCGGCGACCTGCCTGCCGCTGATCAGTTAACCGAGTTTCAGACGCTGCTTGCAGATATGCGGCAGCTGCCGCCGCACTTTGTGCGCGACGTAATCATGAAGGCTTCGCGCAGGGACATGATGAACCTGCTTTCGCGCAGCGTGCTGACCATTGGCGCGTACGACAATCAGTGCGACGACACCTCCACTTTTAATGTGCTGCGGCAGTGCCTGCATTTGATCAGCATCTTTCCCCTTTTGGCTGTATACGGCTATCAATGCTACAACCACTATGAGCGCGACGACAGCCTTTATATTCACCTGCCCGACCCGAAGCTTTCCACTGCGGAAAACGTGCTGCGTCTGCTTCGCCCCGATAAATCCTATACGCCGATTGAGGCGAAAATCCTTGACCTCGCGCTGGTGCTTCATATGGAGCACGGCGGCGGCAATAACTCAACGTTTACAACGCACGTGGTTTCCTCCTCCGGCACAGACACCTATTCGGTCATTGCTTCGGCGCTCGGCAGCCTGAAGGGACCGAAGCACGGCGGCGCAAACATAAAGGTTGTACAGATGTTTGAGGATATGAAGAAGAATGTCAGCGATTTGACGGACGAGGACGAGGTGCGCGCGTATCTGCTTAAGCTGCTAAATAAAGAGGCGTTTGATCAAAAAGGCTTGATCTATGGCATGGGGCATGCTGTTTATTCGCTTTCCGACCCGCGCGCAGATCTTTTTAAGCAATTTACAAAGCAGCTGGCCACCGAAAAAGGCGAAAAGGATGAGTTTGACCTTTACGACATGGTAGAGCGCATTGCGCCGCAGGTCATCGCCGAAAAACGCCGCATCTACAAGGGTGTTTCCGCGAACGTAGACTTTTATTCCGGTTTTGTTTATCGCGTGCTCGGCATCCCGCAGGAGCTGTTCACACCCATGTTCGCCATTGCGCGCATTGTCGGCTGGAGCGCGCACCGCCTTGAAGAACTGATCAACCAGGACAAAATCATCCGTCCCGCATACCAGAGCGTAATGCCGTCGCGGGACTATATGGAAATTGATGAAAGACAGGATTAATATAAACATGGAAAGGAATCATATATGAAGAAAAAAGTAAGTTGGGCGCTGCTGGGCGTGGGCGTTGCCGTGTTGATTGTCGGTTTAGTCCTCCGTTTTGCAATGGGCAAAGACGCCCTGCTGGATCCCGCCGCGCTATGCCTGATCGGTCTCGCGCTGTCGATGGAATACCACGGCTCGAAATTTAAGGCTGTAACGTATATATTTCAGGCTTTGTCGGTCCTCGTCTTCTTGGCGACCGCAGCCAGCTGGTTCGCCGCATTCCCCCAGTCTGCGGTTCTCGTGCTGCGCATCGCAGCCCTGGCAGTAAATATTCCGCTGGCTGCCGTCGGATTGCTGAAAGACAAAAAATAATCCGCCTACGTAATTTTCTGAAAGGAGAACAATTATGGAACTGAAAGGTTCACGCACCGAACAAAATCTCCGCGACGCATTCGCGGGGGAATCACAAGCCCGCAACAAATACACCTATTATGCCGGCAAAGCCCGCAAGGAGGGGTATGTGCAGATTGCGGCATTGTTTGAAGAGACCGCCAACAATGAAAAGGAACACGCTAAAATATGGTTCAAGCTGCTTTGCGGCGGAGAAATTCCCGCAACTGATGTCAATCTATTGGATGCCGCCACCGGCGAAAACTATGAGTGGACCACGATGTACGCCGATTTTGCAAAGATTGCCCGCGAGGAGGGCTTTGCGGATATCGCCGCGCGTTTTGAAATGGTCGGCGCGATTGAGAAAACGCACGAAGAACGCTACCGCAAGCTGCTTGCTAACGTAGAGGGCGGGCTGGTGTTCTCGCGCGACGGCGATCAAATCTGGGAATGCAGCAACTGCGGTCACATTCACATCGGGGTAAAAGCGCCGGAGCTTTGTCCTGTCTGCGCACATCCGCAGGCATATTTCCAGCTGCGCGCCAGCAATTACTGATCCATTGTCGACAAGGGCGGGCAGCTGAACAGCTGTCCGCTTATTTTTATTTTCATCTAAAATTATGTCTTGCACCGCACGGCGCAATAGAGTATAATAATAAAATAAGCTTTTCAAAGGAGGCAGTTCCCGTGAAGATTTATAATACGCTCACCCGCCAAAAAGAGGTGTTTGTGCCAATCAAGCAGGGCGAAATTCGCATGTATGCCTGCGGTCCTACGGTGTATAATTTTATACACATAGGAAACGCGCGGCCCTTATGCGTGTTCGACACCCTGCGGCGCTACCTTGAATTCCGTGGCGAAAAGGTGATTTTTGCGCAAAACTTCACGGATGTTGACGATAAAATCATCAAAAAAGCAAACGAAGAAGCTGTCTCGTCGCAAGAAATTGCAGAGCGCTTTATCCGGGAATATTGGACGGACGCACAAGGCATGAACATCCGCCCCGCCACGGTGCATCCCAAGGCCACCGAAAGCATGGGTGACATCATCGCCATGATACAGTCGCTGATTGACAACGGACATGCCTACGAAGCCGAAGGCGACGTGTATTTCAGCACGAAAACCTTTGATGGCTACGGCAAGCTGTCGCACCAGCCGCTGGAGGATTTAGAGGCAGGCGCGCGCATTATGGTGGGCGAGGTCAAGCGCGAACCCATGGATTTTGCGCTGTGGAAAGCCGCTAAGCCCGGCGAGCCCGCGTGGGATTCCCCCTGGGGCAAGGGACGCCCCGGCTGGCACATCGAATGCTCTGCCATGTCGAAGCGCTATTTGGGCGATACATTTGATCTCCACTGCGGCGGGCAGGACCTGATTTTTCCGCACCACGAAAACGAAATCGCACAAAGCGAGTGCTGCAATGGGCTTCCCTTCGCAAATTATTGGATGCACAACGGCTATATCAATGTGGATAATGTGAAGATGAGCAAGAGCCTCGGCAACTTCTTCACCGTGCGCGAAGTCGCGAACGCCTACGGCTATGAACCCATCCGCTACCTTATGCTTGCTTCGCACTACCGCAGCCCCATTAACTACAGCGTGGACAGCATTGAGCAGGCCAAAGCCTCCTTGCAGCGGCTCTACACCTGCCGCGATAACCTGGACTTTGCCCTGCAAAACGCCGCAGCTGACGGCGACGACGCGCTGCTAATTTCCCTGCCCCGGCACCGCGAAGGCTTTATTGCA
>JAVBSB010000116.1:0-4130 GCA_031547365.1 Oscillospiraceae bacterium
GACCGGAGCAGGAATACTTTCTTGTCGACCAGAATCTGTTCAACAAGCGGCCGGACTTATTGATGACGGGCCGGACGCTCTTTGGCGCCAAGCCGCCGAAGGGGCAGGAGCTGGAGGATCACTATTTTGGAACGATCAAGACCCGCGTAAAAGAATTTATGGAGGATCTGGACGTTGAGCTGTGGAAGCTGGGGATACTCAGCAAGACGGAGCACAACGAGGCGGCGCCCGCGCAGCATGAGCTTGCGCCGATTTTTACCAGCGTCAATGTTGCGTGCGACCAGAACCAGCTCACCATGGAGATGCTGAAAAAAGTTGCGGAACGGCATAATCTGGTCTGTTTGCTGCACGAAAAGCCTTTCGCGGGTGTCAATGGATCCGGCAAGCATAATAACTGGAGCCTGGCAACGGACCTCGGAGAAAATTTATTGGAGCCCGGCAAAACCCCCAGTGAAAACATGCAGTTTTTGATCCTGCTTGTCGCGGTGATCAAAGCGGTTGATGTTTATGCGGATCTGCTGCGGGTTTCTACCGCGACTGCCGGCAATGATCATCGCCTGGGCGCAAACGAAGCCCCGCCGGCGATTATGTCTATCTTTTTAGGCACCCAGCTGAGTGCGGTACTGAACCAAATGGAGGAATACTACAATAAGCCGCATGAAAAGCCGCATGAGAAAACGCATGACGGTCAGCTGTGGCTTGACAGCGGCGTGGCTGTGCTGCCGCCGCTGCCGCGCGACAATACCGACCGCAACCGCACTTCTCCCCTGGCTTTTACGGGCAATAAGTTTGAGCTGCGCGGTCTGGGCTCCGCACAGTCCATCGCCTGCACGAATATGGTGCTCAATACCGCTGTTGCGGAAGTTCTGCGTGGATTTGCCGACAGGCTCGAGCAGGCGAAGGATCTTGCGGATGAGATCCATCGCATCATCGTTGAGACCTATGCGACGCATAAACGCGTTGTGTTTAACGGCAACAACTATGGCGACGAATGGTTAAAGGAAGCCACTGCGCGTGGTCTGCATGATTACAGCACGGCCTATGAGGCGCTGCCGCATTATCTGGACCCGGAAAATGTTGCGCTGCTTGAGCGGCACAACGTACTGACGCAGGTTGAGATTGCGTCGCGCACGGAGGTCTTGCTTGATAACTACATCAAGGTGCTGACCATCGAAGCGCAGACCATGATCACCATGGCGCGCAGAGACATCCTGCCCGCAGCCTCGCGCTGTGCGGGAGCGCTTGCCCGCGCGGCACTGGACCAACAAACGCTGCGCCTCAGCGCGGACTATGAAATAAACACCGCAGCAGCGATTGCAAAACTGAATGCCAGCCTGGCAGCGAATGTTGATGCCCTCGAAAACGCTCTTGTGCAGTCACGCGGCATTGCGGACTGCGAAGCGACCGCAAGGTTTGTTGGCGAGGTTGTTATTGCGAAAATGACCGCCCTGCGCGCCGACGCAGATGCGCTCGAAGCCATTGTGGCCGCTGATTTGTGGCCTTATCCGACGTACATTGACCTGCTGTTCCGCTTATAAAATTACTTTTATTTTATAAAAGCGGTGAAAACAATTGCAATTTTTCTTGCAATTCATTATAATAAGAAGATAGAGCGCTTGCAAAAATGATTGTCAAGACAGGGAGTGATTGCATGAGCAGCCCGCCATTCTTGAGCCAAATCACACAAAATTATCGGCACTTGTCAAAAGGACACAAAAAAATTGCGGATTTTATTTTGCGTGACTACGACAAGGCTGCGTTTATGACGGCGGCTGTGCTGGGCAAGACGGTCGGCGTAAGTGAGTCAACGGTAGTGCGTTTTGCATCCGAAAACGGATGGAAGGGCTATCCTGAATTGCAAAAATATTTGCAGGATGTGATCCGCAGCCGTCTGACCAGCATACAACGCCTGCAAGTCAGCGACGTAAAGCTTGGGAATGACCGCATACTGGAGTCGGTGATGACGGCGGACGCGGATATGATACGCCGTACGCTTGAACAGGTCTCATTGAACGAATTTCATGCGGTTGTAGATGCGATCAACCGGGCGGAGCACATCTATATTCAAGGCACGCGCAGTTCCGCTTCGCTGGCGAATTTTTTGGCGCTGAACCTGAATATCCTGCACCCCGGCGTAGTGTATGTTGATGCGTTCAGCGCAAGCCAGACCTATGAGCAGCTGCTGCGCATCAGCGAACGCGATATGTGCATCGCAATCAGCTTTCCGCGCTACAGCAAGCGCACGATCACTGCGCTGCGTTTTGCGCGTGACCGCGGCGCCTGTGCCGTAGCAATTACAGACAGCGCCAGCTCTCCGATTGCCTTATTGTCGCAGCATGTACTAGTGGCTGCGTGCGATGCGGTTTCGTTTGTCGATTCCCTTGTTGCGCCGCTGAGCGTGATTAACGCGCTGCTGGCTGCCTGCGCTCGCAGCAGAGGGAATAAAGTGTATGAAACACTACAAAATTTAGAAAACATCTGGACACAATACGAGGTTTATGCCACGCCGGAACAAGACGATGGCGCATAACGGTTAAAAGGTGAGGATATTGCTTGAAGCAAGTTATAGTCATAGGCGCGGGACCGGCGGGGTTAATGGCGGCGGCTGCGGCGGCAAAGAACCGCGCGAAGGTTATACTGATTGAGCGCAACGAAAAGCCCGCCATGAAGCTGCGCATTACCGGCAAGGGGCGCTGTAACGTTACGAACAACATGGCTGCGCTGGAAGGCATCATTGCGAATGTACCTGTAAACGGGCGATTCTTATTCGGCGCATTAAGCCGCTTTATGCCGATTGATACAATCGAGCTGTTCGAGCGTCTGGGCGTCGAGGTAAAGGTTGAGCGCGGCGGACGGGTGTTTCCGCAAAGTGACAATGCGCACGACATTGCCGACGCGCTGGTGCGATATGCGAAGAACAGCGGCGTTGAATTCCTGCGCGGGCGGGTGACGCAGCTGGCAATCGTTGGCGGCAAGCTTTCGGGCGTGGCGCTTGATGACGGACGCGAGATTAAAGCGGAGGCTGTAATCGTCTCAACGGGCGGCTGCTCCTATCCGCGCACAGGCTCAACCGGCGACGGTTATGCTCTGGCAAAGCAGGCGGGGCATACAATCGTGGAGCCGAAGCCCTCTCTTGTGCCGCTGGAATGCCATGAGGGCTTTTGCAGCCGGCTGATGGGGCTGGCATTAAAGAACACAGCGCTCGAATTATTTGATGAACAGCAATGCAAAGTGATACACAAGGATTTCGGGGAGATTCTTTTTACGCATTTCGGGGTATCGGGTCCGATGGCGCTCAGCGCAAGCTCGCATATGCGCGATATAACCCCCGGGCGCTATCAGCTGCGGCTGGATTTAAAGCCCGCTTTATCGCCCGAGCAGCTGGACAGGCGTATTTTACGTGATTTTGCAGAGAATAACAACAGAAACTTTATCAACGCGCTGAATCTTCTTCTGCCCAAAAGCCTTGTCCCCGTGATAGTGCAGCGCTGCGGAGTCCCGCCGGGGCTAAAGGTGAACCAGGTGACGGCGGCGCAGCGGCAGTCGCTGATTGATCAGCTTAAGCGTTTTACGCTGACCGTTACGGGCTTTCGCCCGATCGACGAGGCGATTGTTACCTCCGGCGGCATAACGGTAAGCGAGGTGCAGCCCCAGCGCATGGAATCAAAGCTGCTGCCGGGACTGTTTTTTGCAGGGGAGGTGCTCGATGTCGACGCCTACACCGGCGGCTTTAATTTACAGATTGCGTTTTCTACGGGGCAGCTGGCGGGGGAGAGCGCAGCACAATAACGGAGGAGCAACATGACGATAGCAATTGACGGACCTGCCGGAGCAGGTAAAAGCAGCGTGGCGCGCAGTGCGGCGGCAATTTTACGCTGTGCTTATATTGACACGGGAGCGCTCTACCGCAGCGTTGCGTTAGCTGCCTTACGGGCAGGGGTTGCAACGTCGGATCCGGCGGCAGTCGAAGCGTTTTTGCCGCGGATTGATCTGCGCGTTGCGTATGTCGGCGGCGCGCAGCATGTATATCTTGGAAAAGAAGACGTTTCCGAAGCGATACGCGCGCCCGAGGTTTCCCTGGCAACTTCAGAAACCTCGAAGCATGCTTGCGTTCGCTCGTTTTTGTTACA
>JAVBSB010000071.1:0-4174 GCA_031547365.1 Oscillospiraceae bacterium
AAGGCTGCGTTGGAGACCGCAGGCTTCCGCACGAAAGTGATAGGCGAAGGCAAAGCCGTGCTGCACCAGATACCGGAACCCGGTCAAAGCATTGCAAAAGGCGGGCTGGTGATTCTTTACACAGACGGCAGCCAGGCAAACCAAATGGTAGCCGTTCCAAACCTGACAGGCATGAGCGTCAGCCAGGCCGCGCGGGAGGCCGCAAATGCGGGGCTGAATATCAAGCTAACGGGTAATTTCAATTCCAACGTGCTGATTACTTACCGCCAAAGCATTCCGGAGGGTGATCAGGTACAGCTTGGCGAAACAGTTACCGTGCACTTTGTTACGAACAGCGGCGTTGCTGACAGCTTAATCAACAGCAGCGGCAACGACGACTGATATTTTTCACTTTACTTTATTGAGGTAGTTATGCAATTAAGCAATTTAATGCGGGGAATCGAATACACTGGCAATGTACCGGCTTGCGACGTGCGCTTTGTGACCGACGACAGCCGTAAGGTTGCCGCGGGCTGTATATTCGTCTGCATTCAGGGAGAGCAGCACGACGGGCACGATTTTGCAGCACAGGCGATTGCGAATGGCGCAGTCTGCGTTGCTGCACAGCGCGAAACAGGTGTCCAGCCGCAGATTCTCGTGCGTGACACAAGAGAAGCGTATGCATTGCTGTGCGCTAACTTTTTCGGCAACCCCGCCGACCGGCTGACACTTACCGCCGTCACAGGCACAAACGGAAAAACCAGTATTGCCTGCCTGCTCAAGCATATTTTTGATGCGGCAGGCTATCGGACCGGGTTGATCGGGACGATGAAAAATATGGTAGACCAAGAGGATTTCGCCGCGCAATTTACAACGCCCGACCCGTGGGAGCTGCATGAACTGTTTAAAAAAATGGTTGACAGCGGTTGCACGCACTGCTTTATGGAAGCCTCCTCGCAGGCACTTGCACAGCAGAGATGCGCAGGACTGCGTTTTCGCGCGGCAATATATACCAACCTGACACAGGATCACCTGGATTATCATAAGTCATTTGAAGCCTACTTTGAGGCAAAACGAATGCTCTTTTTCCAAAGCGACTGTGGTATCATCAACTGCGACGATGCGTACGGCTTAAAAATGGTTGAGGGTTCGCCTGCACGACCGATAACCTATTCGCTGCACAACAACAATGCGAATTACACCGCAAAAAATGTTCAGCTGCTGCCGGACAGCGTATCCTATGAGCTGGTGAGTCTCGGAAGGATCGGGCGCATTCGTTATCGCACGCCGGGTGCATTTTCTGTTTATAATTCTATGGCTGCCGCATGCGCTGCGCTGGAGCTGGGCTTAAGCCTGGAACAGATACAGGACGGCATTGCGGGCAGCCCGGGCGCGAAGGGCCGCATGGAAGTCGTACCAACCGGCACGCCTTATACCGTAGTAATTGATTACGCGCATACACCGGACGGCCTGGAAAAAGCGCTGACAGCGCTGCGGGCAACGGTTACAGGGCGTGTAATCTGCGTATTCGGCTGCGGCGGCGACCGCGACGCGGGTAAACGCCCGCTGATGGGCAACATCGCATCGCACTGCGCAGACCTTGTTGTTGTATCCTCCGATAACCCGCGCAGCGAAGACCCCGACGCCATAATCGCTGACATTTTGGCAGGCATGAAGGGCAAGGCGCAGGTGCTAACGGAGCCGAACCGCAGCAAAGCGATTATGCTGGCTATGAAAAAAGCGCGCGAAGGCGATACGATACTGCTGGCAGGCAAGGGGCATGAGGATTATCAGATTCTCAGCACGGGGAAAATTCACTTGGATGAGCGCGAAGTTGTTTTAGATTATTTAGCCGGGCACAAAGATAAAGCGTAAGAGTTAGAGTTAGAGTAGAGGATGTGTGTGGGTATGAAACCGTATATCGTAATGGCTTTGGCCGCCGGAACCGCGATGGCTGCGACAGCGCTGCTTGGCTATGTCTTTATCCCATGGCTGCACAAGCTCAGGTTCGGGCAGATCATTCTGGACATCGGACCCAGCTGGCACAAGCATAAGCAGGGTACGCCGACCATGGGCGGTATCATGTTTATCATTGGGATTATTGCGGCGGCGGCGGCGGCTTTTGCTGCCGATTTTGTAATGAAGGGCAAGCTGCTAACAGAAAACTTGCCGGATTATCAGGCGCAGAATGTGAATACTAAGCTCATTGCAGGGCTGATTATGGCCGCTTTTTTCGGTCTGATCGGTTTTGCCGATGACTATGTCAAGGTTGTAAA
This sequence comes from Oscillospiraceae bacterium, assembly GCA_031547365.1. Classification (GTDB taxonomy): domain Bacteria; phylum Bacillota; class Clostridia; order Oscillospirales; family Acutalibacteraceae; genus WRMQ01. Next base: position 2,256 of record JAVBSB010000071.1, read on the forward strand.
AAAGCGCAACAAGGGCTTGTCAATCAGCCAAAAAACCGTTGCGCAGCTGCTGATCAGCGTCGGGTACCTCATCAGCTTATGGTTGGCGATGGGTAAAGACCCATACATGCTGATCCCCTTCGTCGGGCAGGTGCAGCTGGGCTGGTTCTTCTGGATTTTTGGCTTTGTGGTGATTTATGCGACAATTAACGCGGTAAATTTCACCGACGGCGTAGACGGGCTGTGCTCAAGCGTGACCATCGTTGCGGCGGTCGGGCTTGGTATTTTTGCGGTGCTGCGCGGGCTTTTCGGTGTGGGTATGCTGGCAGCGGCTGCCGTTGGCGGCTGCGCGGGTTTTTTGGTGTGGAACCGCAACCCCGCAAAGGTGATTATGGGCGACACAGGATCGCACTTTTTGGGCGGATTAATGATCGCGATTGCGTTTGCGTTAGATTCGCCAGTCATATTGCTGTTCATGGGCATCATATATGTGATAGAAGGCATGTCGGATGTGCTGCAGATCGGCTATTATAAGCTGACGCACGGCAAGCGGATCTTTAAAATGGCGCCGATTCACCATCATTTTGAGATGAGCGGCTGGGGCGAAAAAAAGATTGTTGCGGTGTTTTCGTTTGTGAATTTATTGGGCGTGATTACCGGTCTGGTGATCGTCTGGTTTGGATTGAGAAGCTTTCTTGTATACTGATTGACTGCCGACAGACCGGAAAGGGGGCATACCATGGCGCGCGACGAAACATTGGAGTGGGGTACGGCTGCACGGGCGCGTGCCCCCAAAAAACAACCGCTGGCACAAAAGCTGTTTGCATATGGCGGCTTTGACTTCCCGTTTATGCTCATTGTTGTGATATTGATGTGCATCGGGCTGGTGATGATGTTTTCTGCAAGCTATGTCAATGCCGTTAAATACCACGGCGGAGACCCTTATTATTTTATTAAACGGCAAGCTGTTTACGCTGTATTTGGCGTGGCAGCGATGCTGCTGATATCGAAAATCAATCTCAATGTGCTGCGCAAGGCTGCAATTCCTTTGCTGGCAGTTTCATTTGTTCTTCTGGGCGTTGTACTGTTCTACCATACAAATTTAGGTGACTTTAAGCGCTATATCCCTGTAGGGGGGCTGACGTTTCAGCCGAGCGAAATTTCTAAGGTAGCGTTGATTTTGTTTTTCGCCTATGCCATGGAAAAATTCCAGCGACCGAGTTATGCGATTTCGCGGGACGCGGGGCTTGTCACCGGCAGAGGAACACGAATGCGGCGCTTTGTTCTGCGCTGGTGGTGCACGGGGCTTTACCTTGCGGTTCTGCTGGCGATGGTCGTTTTGATCTTTTTAGAAAACCACATTTCCGGTATGATTATCACCTTCGGCATCGGAATATTAATGATTTTTATCGGTGAGCAGCGCATCCCCATGTGGCTTTATGCAGGCGCTGTGGTATTGGGAATTCTGGCGATCATCATCGTATTGCAAAATCCGAATATACTTCCGCCGCACGCGGCGCAGCGCATCGTGGCTTTTAAAGACCCCACCTCGGATTTGCAGGGCGACAACTGGCAAACCTATCAATCGCTGCTGGCAGTCGGTTCGGGCGGTCTGTTCGGGCTGGGTTGGGGCAACTCCATACAAAAGCACCTCTACCTGCCGGAGCCGCAAAATGACTTTGTTTTTGCGATTGTCTGCGAGGAGCTCGGCTTCATCGGCGCAATTCTGATTCTATTGCTGTTCGTGGCGCTGGTATGGCGCGGATTTATGATTGCCCTGCACACAAAAGAGCGCTTCGGCTCGCTGCTTGTGATCGGCATTGTGCTGCATGTCGGGTTGCAGACGGCGTTGAACATCGGCGTTGTTACCGCTGTTTTGCCAAACACGGGCATTCCCCTGCCCTTTTTCAGCTCCGGCGGCACCGCGCTGATGATGCTGC
>JAVBSB010000118.1:0-6065 GCA_031547365.1 Oscillospiraceae bacterium
AGAGATCACCAATCGTACGCAGCTCCACAGCGATACGGTACACGCGGGCGAATGGGCAGCCTCGCGCGATTTTTGTTATTGGCGCGCGCCTTTGACCGAGCTTGCGGGCAAGACCATGGGCATCATCGGGTTCGGCCGCATCGGTCAGGCTGTCGCCGATATTGCGCAGGCGTTCGGCATGTCCGTCCTGGCTTATGATTTGCCTGTAATAGAGCAAGCCCTTTCGCCAACCCTGCGCCGCACGGATCTCGATACCCTTCTGCGTGAAGCTGACGTAATCTCACTGCATTGCCCGCTTACAGACGCAACGCAGGGGCTGATCAATCAAGATACGATTGCAAGGATGAAGTCCGGCGTCATTTTAATCAACACGTCGCGCGGACCGGTGCTCAACGAAGCGGACGTTGCGCATGCTCTTGCCGAAGGCAGGCTGGGCGCTCTGGGGGCAGACGTTCTGTCCACCGAGCCGCCCCAAAAGGATAATCCCTTGCTTTCCGCGCCGAATTGCATTTTGACCCCGCATATTTCCTGGGCAACCAAAGAAGCCCGCGCCCGCCTCATCACCATCGCGGCGCAGAACATCGCGGCGTTTTTGGCGGGGAAGCCAATCAATGTTGTGAATTGACGCATCATCAATATAACGAACCCGCAAGCGTTATACTTGCGGGCTTTGCTATATTTGCGTCTGCTTTGGCAGCAGCCGAAAGCTGCAAATGAATCCCCTGCCTCCCTCGTGAGGGAGGTGACCCGCAGGCCGGAGGGAGTAGTTGCGCAGCACGTCCTGCGTCCATTACTCAACGCTCTTCAGGCTTTCTACCATGGAGATATTCTGAATCTTCTTGTGCATCAGCAGGTTAATGAGTACCGCAAACAACGCTGTTATGATGGCTGCCGCGAAGAAGTTCTGCGGCGCAAGGGTGCGTACGAACATCATGCTTTCAATTTCCGCTGCGCGTATGACCAAGCCGTGTATGGGTATACCCAGCGCTAGCCCTGCGCCTATACCAAGTATGCTCGTGATAATATTTTCACGATAGATGAACATATCGGCTTCCTTATCATAAAAGCCCAGCACCTTGATGGTAGCAAGCTCGCGTATCCGCTCATAGATATTGATGTTGTTCAGGTTATACAGCACGACAAAGGCAAGCGCGCCGGCGGCAACAGTGAATACCGCGACAATAACGTTCTGCATGACTTTAATCATTTTGCCCACGCTGTCGATGATGCTTTGATTGTATACCACAGTAATGACTTCAGCGGTATCGCTCAGCTCGCGCACAAGATCGGTACGCTTTTGCTTCACTTCATTAATCTGCGCGTCGCTGCCTTTAAATTTCGTTAATTCCGGCTCCAGCCGCAGCATCACTATATTATACGTTGTTTCCGGTACCCCAAAGCCCTGCTGATAGACCTGCGGGGTCATATAGATATAGTGATAAATATAGTTGCGCGTAATAGCCGCGACTTTAATTTTTGCCGTTTCCGCGCCCGACTGCACCGTAATATAGTCCCCGAGCTTAAGTCCCAGCAATTCGGCTGTTTTTCCGTTGATGAACGCGCCCGCATCGTTCAGCTGAACGGGTTTTCCTGTCTTTTCGTCCGTAAGCTTCGCAAAGTCGGCAATGCGGCTCTTATCCTGCGCAACAACAATGGTCGCGTCGATTTGATGATCCACGCCGTCCACCCCGGCATACATCTTTTTCATAAACACAGGCATCACGCTCTTGATGCGGTCCGGCTGGTTAAATTCGGTATCCATCATCGCCGCAACATCCTGCTCATGCAGCGGGCTTTGCAGCAGCGCCTGCCCGTCAAAGCGCATAATGCTTTCCGTGCCGAACTGCTTGTCGAGCATGGTGCCAATGCTGTTGCCGATTCCGAACCCGGTCAGCAGCAGCGCCGTACACCCCATAATACCCACAAGCGTCATAAAGAAACGGTCTTTATTGCGCACAAGATTGCGTACCGTTACCTTGCCGTTAAAGCCGAGCCTGCTCCAAAGAGCGGGAATCTTTTCTAAGAACACCTGTTTACCCGCCTTGGGCGCTTTGGGTCGCATCAGCTCCGAGGGGCGATGGCGCATGGCCTTTAAAACGGAATATAGCACCGCGCCCACCGTGGAAAGCAGAGCAAATCCGCCGCCCAAAGCTGCGGTACCGGCAAAGAATCCCGGCGTCATTTCGGGAATGAGGTACAATATCTTATATGCATTAAAAATTGCAACCGGAATCAGCGAAAAGCCCAGCACGGTTCCGATAATACTGCCCAGCAATCCCGCTGTAAAAGCATAAAACAGATACTTAAACGATATTGCCGCAGTGGAATAGCCTGCGGCTTTCAGCACGCCCAGCTGTGTGCGTTCGTCTTCGACCATGCGCGTCATTGTTGTTAAGCTTACCAGCGCCGCAATCAAAAAGAAAAGCACGGGGAATATCAGCGCGAATTGCTCCATATTGTCCGCTGTATTGCCATAGTTTGAATACCCCGCAAACTCGTCGCGGTCCAGCACCATCCATTGCGGGCTTGCCAGCGCCGCCGTTTGATTTTCCGCAACACGAATTTTGCGTTCGCCGTTTTCAAGCTCCTGCGCTGCCGTACGGTTTTTTGTCTGCGCGTTCGCCAAATCCTTTTCGGCTTTTTCCAGCTGCCGCTTCATTTCCTCTTTTGCGGCCGCAATTTTTGCGGGTCCCGCTTTCAACTCCGCCGCTGCCGCGTCCAGCTTCGCCTTCGCCGCCTGCAGTTCCTTCCCCGCTTTATTAAGCTTCTCCAATTCGCCGAGCAGAGCCTCCGCTTTTTTTAGCTCCGCCTTGCCTGCGTCTATTTCCTTTTTCGCGTCTGCAAGCGCGGCTTCCTGCTCATTCAGGCTTTTTTGTGCTTCCTCAACGCGCTTTTTTAATCCCTCTACGGTTTTATCCGTATCTTCGATCGGAAAATACAAACCGAAAATTTCCATTGCGTTGCTAATGCGCGTAGGGTCGCCGCTTTCCAGCGCCTGTTGCGCCACGCGTAGCGCGCTTTTACCCGCGCTTACCGCTGTCTTCGCAATGTCATAGCTCGCTTGCGCGCGTTCCACCTTATTCTGCCCTGCCTGATATTCTTCCAGTGCGCCGGGGTGTTGCTCCGCAACCTTCAGCGCTTCATTGTATTTTGCGTTCCCTGCGTTATATTCCGCAAGTTTTTTGTCGTATTCCGCTCTGCCGGTCACCAATTTTTTTTCAGCGGCGGCAATTTTATCCTCCGCGTTTTTCTTTTCAGCTGCGTATTGCGCGGGTCCGTTCTCCACCGCGTCCTTCAGTTTTTCCATGTCGATCTTTGCCTGCTCAAGCTCTGCCTTCCCTTTTTCGATAATGGGCAGATAATAGTCCTTCATCCGTTCTGCGCGCCGCTTGACAATTGCGCCGCCCGCAGCCGAAAGGCGATCAGAAACCTTACGCACCAGGTCTTTATATTCCTCTGTATAAGCCGCTTTTTCCCCGCTGTTCTCAACGCCGACATACATTGTTGTATAATAATCCGTCGCGAACGCCCTGTCGTCAATATAAACATAGCCCGAAAGCTCGCCGCCGCCGGCCTGGCTTGCGCCAAGCTCCATTGAGACGAACTCAGGCGTATTTACCGTACCCACTACGGTATAATACTCGCTTCTGACCGTATCCTTAATATCTGCGTGGTCGCCCACAACGCGGATTTTCTGCCCGAGCTTGTAGTATTGCGGCTCCTTGTTATTCTCATACACGCTTGCCACGCATTCATCCGGCCGCTGCGGAAACCGTCCCTGTATCAGCTCCAGCTGATTCAGCCGGTCTGAGTTCGTATCTACGGTCTGTGTAAAGTCATACCCTATAATCCGCAGCACATAAGCCGTACCCGTTAAGCTCTGCGCCTGTGTGCCGTCCGGTCTCATAAGGATGCCGTCAACAAACCGAGACAGCGTCGCGTCTGTTACGCCCGGCACAGCCATGACCTGCTGCAGATCTTCGTCGTCAAAGCCCACGGTGGAGTTGATTACAATGTCCGCAAGGTTATGTGTCTGATAAAATTTTTCTGCTGCCGCTTTCATGTTGGGCGAAACCGCTTTAAGCCCCGCAAAAAAGCCCACCCCCAGCGCAACGATGATCACAATGGAGATAAAACGCGAAAGCGTATTGCGTATTGCGCGCAGTGTATCGCGAAACAGTGCTTTTGTCATAATTGAGTCCTCCGAAGATAGATGTTAGACCTTTTATGCCGGACAACTACCATTCCAACTCGGAAACATCCATAGGAGATTCATTGACGGTCTCTTTAAAAACCTTGCCGCTGCGCATGGTAATCACGCGGTCGGCAATCGGCTCAATAAAGGTGTTGTGCGTAATGATAATAACGGTCGTGCCTGTCTCGCGGCAGGTGGACTGTAAAAGCTGCAATATCTGCTTACCGGTTGTGTAGTCCAGTGCGCCGGTCGGCTCATCGCAAAGCAGCAGCCGCGGATTTTTCGCCAGCGCGCGCGCAATGGAAACGCGCTGCTGTTCTCCGCCTGAAAGCTGGGCGGGGAAGTTATTCAGCCTGTCGCCCAGCCCGACCGCCTCAAGCACACGCGCAGGGGGCAGCGGCTTCTCGCTGAGCTGCGTAGCAATTTCCACGTTTTCCAGCGCGGTGAGGTTGGGGATCAGGTTATAGAACTGAAACACGAAGCCCACCTGGTTGCGGCGGTATTCGATAAGCTTTCGATTGCTAAAGCGCGTGATGTCGTTGCCGTCGATCAGTACCTCGCCGCTGCTGGCGCTGTCCATCCCGCCCAAAATATTGAGCACGGTGGTTTTGCCCGCGCCGGACGCGCCGACAATCAACGCAAGCTCGCCTTCTTTAATTGTAAAATCCGCGCCGTCCACCGCGCTTATGGTGACCTCGCCCATGATATATTGCTTAGAGACGTCGTTAAATTCTATAAAGCTCAAGGTATAACCTCCCTAGTGCGATAAACTTTCATACTCTAAATTAATTTTACCAAATATTTTGTCGTGATACAAGAGAGAAACCCTCAATTTTATAATAAACAATAAAATTATTTTGTATATTTCACATAATTGGGCAATTTTACGCATTGAATCGATAAAATATTCCCGATAATTCCCTTGATGAAAATCCCCGAAAATGGCACACCGCTGCTTTACGCATAAAAGCGCAGAGCAACGGCGGGCGAACATAGGGGCGCAATTGCGCGTCCTACAGTTTATATTTGCTTGCGCTCATAGGGCGCGGGGTTATCGGTCAAGCCCATTAGGTAATCGACGCTTGTATTGTAGTAACACGCTAACTTTTCCATTACCTCAAGCGGAGGCTCGACTTCGCCTGTTTCGTATCTGGAATAAGTTTGTTGCCTGCAATGCAAATAAGCTGCAAGATGCTTTTGCAGCAGGTCGTTATCTTCGCGTAAATCCCGGATCCGCAGCTTCATCGTTTTTCACCTCAATAAAAATTATACATACACAGAAATTAGGTATTGCATTATACCCAGTTTCTGTGTACAATATATTTGGAGGAGATTTTATGCAATTCAAAGATATTCTGCAAGAGCTTATGGACGAAAATGAAATAGCGCCCAGGCAATTAGCCAAGGCGCTGCGTATTTCACTTTTAATGCTAAAAAATTATACCCGCGGTACGGATGAGCCGAACATAGAGCTGCTCAAACGCATGGCGGCTTATTTCCGCGTAAGCACGGATTATTTGGTGGGCTACAACGGGGAAGCACAAAATCTGTAAGGGCGAACTGCGTACACAGAGAATTGTTGTATTCACGGGCGACCGAGGACGGTCGCCCCTACGAAAAGGTGATTATTATTTCTCGTTCAGGCACGCCACGCCGGGCAGCTCCTTGCCTTCCAAAAATTCAAGCGAAGCCCCGCCGCCTGTTGAAACATGGCTCATTTTTTTCTCAAAGCCGAGCTTCTTCACGGCTGCCGCGCTGTCGCCGCCGCCGATGATGGAAATCGCGCCGCTGTCCGCAACCGCTGTCGCGACCGCGACGGTCCCCTTTGCGAAGTTCTCCCACTCTGAAACGCCCATCGGACCGTTCCAGA
>JAVBSB010000142.1:0-4460 GCA_031547365.1 Oscillospiraceae bacterium
GCGGGGACTTTGAGTCCTGCGCATTGCTGGCGAAGCGGGCGCTTTGCCGCCCGGTTGATGCGCCTAATCCAGACCATTTTTACGCCGCGCTGGAGCAGCGTATGCTCAATGAAGTGAATGCGCTGGGCATCGGTCCGCAGGGCTTTGGCGGACGCACGACGGCGCTGTGGGTAGCAATCGAGGCTGCGCCGACGCATATTGCGGGGCTGCCTGTAGCGGTGAATGTCGGCTGCCACGTAACAAGGCACGCGGAGGCAGTGCTATGAGGGCGTAACCGCAGGGAGCGCCGTATGTTCCTTTTCGCCGAAAAAACACATATCATTCAAAAACCCCTTGCTATTTTAGGGGTTTTATTATATTATTATAATTAGCTTGTTTCTCTGAATCGAAATAAAGAAACGTGGAGGGCACACCATGTCAGACAAAAAATTACGCATCGGCATCATCGGCACAGGCGGCATCGCGGGGGCGCATATGCGTTCCTACCTAAAGCTGGACAACGTTGAGGTCGTCGCCGGCGCGGATATCGTTCCGGGCAAAGCGCGGAAATTCTTTGACGAGCGCTTTGAGCAGCCGCAGTGCCTTGCGTTTGACAGCGCGGAGGCAATGCTGCGCGAGGTGGAGCTCGACGCGGTGAGCGTATGCAGCTACAACCAGACGCACGCGGAATGTACCGTCGCGGCGCTGGAGGCGGGCTTGCCCGTACTGCTGGAAAAACCGCTCTGCGTCACGATGGAGCAGGCTGCGGAGATTCTGCGCGCGGAAAAAAAGAGCGGCAAAATCGTATCTGTGGGCTTTCAGCCGCGCTATGACCCGAACTCGCTGAAAATCAAAGAGATTGTGCAGTCGGGCGAACTGGGGCAGATTTATTATGTACAGACCGGCGGCGGGCGCAGGCGCGGTATCCCCGGCAACACCTTCATCGAAGAACGCTACGCGGGCATGGGCGCGCTGGGCGACATCGGCTGCTATGGTTTGGATATGCCGCTGAACTCCCTCGGCTATCCGAAACCGCTGACGGTCTCTGCCAGCAAATTTGGCATGTTTGGTCCGAACCCCGCACTGTACCCCGAAGGCTGCGACCGCTTTGATGTGGACGACTTCGCCGTGGCGCTCATCCGGCTGGAGGGCGGGATCACGCTGGACTTCCGCATGAGTTGGGCGATGCATATGGACAGCGCGGGCGCGACGTTTTTCCTGGGCGACAAGGCAGGGCTGAAGGTGATGCCCGGTCCCGGCGGCGCGTGGGACGGAACCGTCGGCGGCATGACGCTCTACCACGACAGCTTCGGCACACAGACCGAAACGCCAATCCCCTACAAGACGCACCAGACCGACCTCTTTTTGGAAAAGGTACGTGCCTTCGTAGACGCTGTGGAGCAGGGTCTCCCCGCCCCCATCCCCACCAGCCAGATCATCTATAACCAGGCGATCATCAGCGGGATACTGGAATCCGCAAGGCTTGGGCACGAGGTGGAAGTCGTTATTCCGGAGGTGTGAGATGGAAGAACAGGAAAAGCCGTTGGTGGAAGCGACCTTTTGTAGGGACCGACGACCTCGGCGGTCCGAATGCAGGGCTTAATAATTGATGTTTCGGCGCGCCGAGGTCGTCGCGCCCTACATGTGATTAAATTATCACTTACTTAGAAGACAAGAGGGAATACACCATGATTTCAACCAACAATTTAGGTCTGCAATTCGGCGGGCGCACCCTGTTCGAGCACGTGGACATCACCTTCACGCGCGGCAACTGCTATGGCCTGATCGGCGCCAACGGCGCGGGAAAATCTACGTTTTTGAAGATACTCTCCGGCGAAATTGAGCAGACCAAGGGGGACATCTTTGTCACCCCGCGCGAACGCATTTCTGTGCTGGAGCAGGACCATTTTAAATATGACGACTGCGACGTAATACGCACGGTGCTGCTGGGCAACAAAGAGCTCGTGCGCATCATGGACGAAAAAGAAGTGCTCTATGCGCAGGAGGATTTTACGGAAGAAGAGGGCATGCGCCTGAGTGAGCTGGAGGAGGCCTTTGCCGAAATGGACGGCTGGAGCGCCGAAAGCAACGCGGAAATCCTGCTCAACGGTCTGGGTGTTACGAACGAATATCATAGCCTGCAAATGGCGGAGCTGCCCAGTGACGTAAAGGTAAAGGTTCTTCTGGCGCAGGCGCTGTTCGGCGACCCGGATATTTTGCTCATGGACGAGCCGACCAACCACCTGGACGTGGAAGCAATTCACTGGCTGGAGGAATTTTTGCAGGACCTCAACAGCACCGTGATTGTTGTCAGCCACGACCGGCATTTTCTCAACCAGGTGTGTACCCAGACGGTGGACATCGACTACGGAAAAATCGAAATGTACATGGGCAACTACGATTTTTGGTATAACTACACACAGATTGCGCAGCGCCAGCAGCGCGATCAGAACAAGAAATCCGAGCAGAAAATCAAGGAACTGCAAGAGTTTATCCAGCGCTTCTCCGCCAACGCGAGTAAGTCGCGCCAGGCCACCAGCCGCAAAAAGCTGCTGGAAAACCTTAAGGTGGAGGACATGCCCGTCAGCACCCGCCGCTTCCCCTATATCGCCTTTACGCCTGACCGCGCGGTGGGCAACGAGCTGCTCACTGTCACAGACCTGTGTAAGACCATAGGCGATCGTGTTGCGCTGGACCATGTGAGCTTTACCCTGCTCCCGCGCGAAAAAGTCGCCTTCGTCGGCACGGACGCCGTAGCGAAAACGACGCTGTTCAAAATCCTCGCGGGTGAGCTGGAGCCGGACAGCGGCAGCGTTAAATGGGGCGTCACCACGTCGCAAAGCTATTTCCCGAGCGACAACAGCGAATTTTTTGACGGCGTAAAAGACAGCCTGATCGACTGGGTGCGGCGCTATTCTAACCTGATTTTTGAAAGCGACGTGCGCGGCTGGCTGGGGCGGCTGCTGTTTGGGGGCGACGAGGCCAACAAGCAGGCGAGGGTGCTCTCGGGCGGCGAACGCGTGCGCATGATGCTGATTAAAATGATGCTCTCGGGCGCGAATGTACTGCTGCTGGACGAACCAACCAACCACCTTGACCTGGAAAGCATACAGTCACTCAACGAAGGTCTTTCGAAATTCCCCGAGGCTGTGCTGTTCACCTCGCACGACCACGAGCTTGCCCAAACCATCGCGAGCCGTATCATCGACGTGACCCCGGGCTGCTGGTATGATAAGAAAACAACGTATGATGAGTATTTGCAGGAAATGCACGAGAAGGCGATGAATTCTTAGCACAAGGAGACTCCCTATGCAGCAACCCAAGCTTGACCTGCGCGAGAAAATCGGCTACGGCATCGGTGCCATGGGCGAGGGGCTGGCCTTTAATTTGGTGGGCTCGTTCTTCATGCTGTATTGCACGGATTACCTGGGCATTTCGGCGTGGTTCATGGCGCTGCTTTACTTTTTTGCCCGCTTTTGGGACGCCGTGAATGACCCGATGATGGGTACGCTTTCGGAGAACATCAAAACCAAATGGGGCAAACACAGACCGTGGATCGTTCTGGGCGCGGTAACAAACGCCATTGTGATGGTCTGCATGTTTTCGCCGGGGCTGCGCCGCCTGATAGATCCGCGCCTGGCTGTGGCGGTGCTGTATGTCCTGTTCGGCATGACCTATACCATCATCGACGTACCCTATTACGCTTACGCGGCCTCGTTCGTTAACCTGAAGGAGCGTGACCAGATTGCCGTAATTCCGCGCGTGTTCGGGAGTCTGGGTACCATCGGCATTCCGGCGCTCACGCTGCCGCTGGTGGCGCTGCTGGGCCGCGGGAACGATATTCAGGGTTATTTCCGCTGGGCGGCGATTCTCTCGGCGGTGTATGTGCTGTGCGCGCTGTTCGCGGCGGCCTCCATGAAAAAGCGGGAGCTGAACACCCGCGCAAAGCCCTTCACCTTTGGCGAGGCGCTGAAAATTCTGAAGAACAACGACCAGCTGCTCATCATCGAAACCGTGTTCGTGCTGATTTTTACCGCTGTGACGATGACAACCTCCGTGGCGCTGTATTATTTCAAATACGTCTGGCGGCAGCCGGAGGCCTACGGAACCTTCACGCTCATGGCAGGGGCGGGCATGGGGATTGCGATGCTGTCGTACTATTTCCTTGCCAAGCGGATTTCGCGCCGTACCATTTTCATTATTTCGCTCATTCTTCCCATAATCGGTTACGTGCTGATGTTCGTAATTTCGATATTCACAAATAAGCTGAACAACATGCTGCCCGCCGTAGTGCTCACCATGAGCGGCTTCGGGTTCACAGGCATCCTGTCCAGCATATTCATGGTGGACACCGTGGACTACGGCGAGTGGAAGCTCGGCTGCCGCAGCGAGAATATCATTTTTTCCCTGCTGACCTTTATGGGCATATTTTCCGGCGCAATCTCCTCGCTGGTCACCATGGTTACGCTCTATCTTGCCGG
>JAVBSB010000052.1:0-24475 GCA_031547365.1 Oscillospiraceae bacterium
CCATATCCATGAATAACCTTCACCGCCTTGGCCCCCATGCGCCGGCCTGTATCTAAGGCAAAACCAACGCGCCGAACGGCCTGGTCGGCAGTCGGCATGTCCGCTTTAATGTTGACGACATAAATGCTGTCCGGCAATTTACACCTCCGAATAAAAATCATTGACTGCATTCTACTCTTTTAAACGCAGATTGTCAAGCGGGGAATGGATTGACTTTCCGCGAGTGACCTGCTATACTTTTTTTAAGTTTTTCTGACTGGTACAAAAAAGGTATAATCATGTGATAAAATAAAACTATAAGCGATATTCATGCACACGCTAAACGTTGCAAGCTCTTAAGAAATGTGAGGGAAGGTTTATGCGCGATCATATCCTTATGGTGGAAGATGACGCACGTTTTTGCGAACTGGTGAAGAATTATTTTGAGCAAAACGATATGGACGTTTGGTGCTGCGGCAGCATGGCGCAAGCGCGCGAACTGTACCAAAAAAGAAGATATGACCTGGTTTTGCTGGACGTGATGCTGGGCGCGGGCGCGAAGTATATGAACGACGGATTTGCGTTCTGCGATTGGCTGCGCCGCCGCGATTCGGATATTCCCGTCATTTTTGTAACTGCGCGGGGAGACGAAAGCGATATTAAACGCGGATACCACTTCGGTTGCCACGATTACGTATGCAAACCTTATTCCGTGGAACTGCTGATGCTGCGGGTGCGTACATTTATACAACTCACAAATGCGCAGCGCAAGCGAGGTAATTTATTAAAAAGCGGTGGTCTTGTTTTAAATTTGGACGCAGTTACCTGTACGGCGGACGGACAGCCGCTGCGCCTGACGCCGAAGCAGTTCCGGCTGCTGCGGGTATTGATTGAAAACGAAAACCGGGTGCTTAGCCGCGAGTTATTGCTGACCGAGGTTTGGAACTACGGCTACATAGAAGAAACGCGGGTGGTGGATAATCATATCTGCCGCCTGAAAAGGGCGTTGGGTAAACGCGCGGTTAACATCAAAACAAAGTCGGGCTACGGGTATTGGTATGAAGAGGAATATGCAGGGTAGCGATTGTTGCGTGCCTGCGGAGGGATGAAAAGATGTTTGATTCCACAAAAGTTGAGCTTGCTCTGGTTGCATTCATTGTGTTGTCAGCGGTCGCTTCGTTAATGGCGGTCATTTTTTTACAAGGCGCAGGAAAAAGCAATCGCTTGAATAAGTCGCTCGGTAAAATTTTTCGCCTGCTTATTATGCAGCTGCTGGGCAGTCTTGTTTTTTACTGTATCCTTAGCGTCATAAGCTTTTTGGGAAATTATTCTCAAATATCCTACCAAACCTTTTTTTATGTGATCGCGGTTGTGGTCGCAATACTTTTTATTTTCGTTATTTTTTTGCTTGAAGTGATTGTATCGCTGCATTATGACAGAAAAATATTCCGCAGGCAGCGCGATATGTTTCTACTTATAACGCATGAATTAAAAACACCGATGTCCATGCTGCGCATGCGCAGCGACCAGCTACTGCGCAACAGCAGCATGGCTTCAGCCGATTTGCAGAACGAAGTGAAATTGATGCAGGATGAGATCATTAAAATGAACCAGCGGCTGGCGGAGGTGCTGACTTATTCCCGGCTAAGCAACAGTAAGGTTCTGGAACGCACGGAATTCATGCTGGATGAAATGGTAGAAGACCTGGCAATGGATTACTTAGTACTGGCAGAGGATAAAAATGTGGCGCTGACGATTGATTTGCCCGAAGAATCGGCGGTTATATTTGCGGACCAGGTGCTGCTTCGTACAGCGGTCAGCAATTACCTCAGCAACGCTGTGAAATTCACTCCCGATGGCGGCGAAATCACCCTGCGCCTTTGCAAAGAAAAAGACATCAGAATTGAAGTGCGTAACACGGGCACCTTCATTTTCCCGCAGGATATCCAAAGGATCTGGGGTGAATTCATTCGCGTGGATCAACCGTATTCCTCTGTTAATGATACGGGGCTGGGTCTGCCCATTGTGCAGCGCATTGTTGATTTGCACAACGGCATTTGCGGTACGTTCAGCGACAGCCGCGGCACGGTGTTTTGGATCGAGCTGGGCGGTTAGCCGGAATAAAAAAGGAAGCAGACCTTTCAAAAGCCTGCTTCAAAACACAACGCCGCATTTCAGCCAACTTCTATATATTCAATTGATTCATATTGCGAGGTAACTTTTTTTGCTTCGTCCAACAGCTGCTTGTTAAAAGAAAGCTCCTTATAGTCCATTTCGCCCTTCTTTTCGTTGTAGGCATCGGACCAGAGCTGTTCGCTCTTAAATTCGCCGTCTTTAATCGTCCAATAATAGCAGGAAAACGTGCTCATCCGGCCGCCTTCTACAAATATGCCGGGGAACGCTGTATTTGTAGAACGCCAGCTTTCATAATAAAACATATCAATTTTATGCCCCGCAATCGTCACCTTGCCGTTATATAAATATACATTGGCAAAAATGGAGCCGCCCTGAACATCGTCATAATAAACCAAAATTAATTCGGGGGTTTTGTCGCCGTTCAGATCAGCCAAAAAATAATTGCCCGCATGATAAGGTTTTTCTTCGGCGTAATTGCTTGGATTTTTTAAGAAAGCATCATATGCGGCTTGCCATGGTCCGTTTGTCCATTCTGCGTTCACCGTGAGCTTTGTCTCTGCGGCGGTTTCGCTTATATCGGTTGAAGCAAATGCGTTGGTTTGCTCTGTTGCCACGCGATTGCAGCCTAAAAACAGCAACGCGATGATCAGTGCGAGCAAGAAAGCTATAGCTTTGGCTTTCATTTATATTCCTCTTTTCTCATGATACTGATTTTAGTATATAATATTCTGCTTTCTTTGTCAAGGCACAATCCCGGAGGTATTAATTGTTAAAAAAGCTGGATACAAACGTATGGCACAGAACCAAAAGCGGCAAAGCTTGTTTTAGCCCTGCCGCTTTTTGTGTTGTTATTATTTTATAAATTTATAATGCGTGCTGCCAGCACGGTGCGTGCGCCGTCGAACTGGTAGGAGCAAGTGGACAGTAAAACGATTTGATCAGTCTGTGTCACTCCAATATCGCGGAACTGCTTTGCCTGCCGTTCCAGCGATTGCAGCAGCGCGCGCTGTTGTTCACCGCTGCGGGGCAGGGAATAGGTGACAGAGTCGGCGGCCTTGACCACGGCGCAGGCAAAAAACTCCAGCTTAAGCTTGCGGCTTGCCAGATATATCTCACCGGTCGGGTGTTGGTTGAAAAACTCTTCATCTCCAAAGCTGACAATCGCATGAAACATGCTGCCGTTGCGCATATTGTGACCGTATAAAATGGTGTTTTTTCCGCTGAAGTCGGGTGCGCAGCGGTAGTCCATAAAGATGGTGCCTGCCGTTGCGCTTTTACCGTGCAGGTCGTGGCGCAGATACGTCTCATTGTCGTTTGTCTGCACAAACGGGTACTCCACCTGTGTGCCGGAAATGCTCAGCCAGCCCACTACGTCTCGGTTCATCTCCTGCAGCTTTGTGACTTGCGGGTTTTCGCCCTGCGCATCCGAAGGCTTATAGCGCAACGCTTCTTCGTACATCTCGCTTTGCTGCTTATACGTTTCATTGATGCGCCATAATTGCCAGCCGCTAACCGCAAGCACCGCAGTCAAAATCAGGGCGGCAACAACGCGCCAGGGCTTCATGCTTTGCTCCTTTTCTTCGGATGCCAGAACAGCAGCGCGCGAAGACCTATCGCGCTGCATATCATCGCGCAGAACCATGGCAGGTAATTGCTCGGGTCGCCTGTCTTTGGGCTGCCGCCAACTCCATTTGAGCCGCCATTTGCCGCCGCGGTTGTGCTGCGGGTCATTGTGGTTGCCGGAGTTGTTTCGGGATTTAGGGTGGTTTTGGCTTCCGTAGCAGTCAACGATACCGATTCTCTGGTTGTAGAGGTTGCGGACCGTGTAGTGCTTGTAATCGGCAGAGTTGTAGGTACGGTTGTAGTTGTGGATCGCGCTGTGGTGGTAGTAGGCGGTTCTGTACTAGTGGGCGGTTCCGTTGTCGTTTCGATTGGCGCTGTGGTTGTCTCTCCGGGATCTGTAGAGCTTTCGCCGGGATCTGTAGAGCTTTCGCCGGGAATCGTGGTCGTTTCCCCTGGGTCTGTCGTCGTTGGTTCCGGTTCGCTTGTAGTCGGCTCCGGCGCGGTGGTCGGCTCCGGTTTTTGATATAAAGTATTGGTTATATATGTATTGATCACGCCGCCTGTGCCGGTACCGAACCCATTGTCTACGCTGACCGCATATCCTTCCGGTACAGGATTGGCTTCGCGCACGTCGTACTGTACGCCGAAGGGCAGGTTATAGGTTCGCGTTTCACCGTGCTTCAGCGTTATGGTTTCGCTGGCACCGTCCAGAATGACAACGATTGCGAACGGTTTATTCAGATTGCCTGCGCCTGCCACAACCTTTCTTATCACCAGCTGTGCGGCGCCGTGCTGGTCCGGATAACCAAAGGTGTTTGTAAAAGCGGCGACTGTTCCGCCGGCAGGTATGTTGGCGTGATGGTTTGTGCTGCTGACCGTATAGCCCAGGCTGTCGGTTTCCACTAAGGTATATATTGTACCCTCGGGTAAGTTTTCAATAAGAGCGGCCTCGCCATGCTTAAGTTGGAATGTGCCGCCGCTGCTGATGTTGCTCACGGCTTCGCCGATCCGCAGGGGATATGACGCAGTTGTATCAAATTCAATCCTATAGGTAAATGCAAGCTGTTGCTGTAGGAGCGTGAGCGGGCTGCCGTCGTCATTGATGACCGTATTTGTGACAATCAGACCCTCAAAATCCTGCGGCGCAGCGGGGCTGTGTATGCCGGAGGCTGCGTTTGTGCGGTGCTGCCGCAAATCTGACCAGGCCATGGTTCCTGTGATAACGGCAGAAAGTACAAAAATTGACGCCAGAATCGCTGCGCAAAGCTTTACTTTTAGACTGCGCGCGTTATTGCCTGTTGGCATGGGAACCACCTCCTGTCATTGAAATCCGCCTGCGGGACAACGATGCCCCGCAGGTCTTATTAATATTAAGGCTGCGCCGGTGTGATACCGTATGCGGTCAGTACTTTCGCGGGCGCGCCGGTAAATGCAGCCGTGACGTCGGTGCTGTCTGCGGCGTCCATGTCAACGTGAACGGCGTAATAAAACGCGCCTGCGGGCGACTGAATGAGTGTGATTGATTCCAGCAGCTTTGCGGTGGCTTCGCCGGGATTTAGCTCCTGCCCCCAATACGCCCAGCCCTCCGTACTGCTGTCGTCCAAAATCCATTTGGCAGCGGCTGTGCCGTCCCAATTGCTTAACTTTACAACCTGTGTCCCCAGCGCCCACTCCACATACTGGTGGAATGGGTCTGCCGCGGCGCTGTTCCAGCGGTGCGGCGTGTAGAGGCATTCGCCGGCGGCGTGGGCTGCGCGGTCGGGGTTATATGCTGCGCGCGTTACGCCGGGAACCAGAGAGGTTTTCGCGCCGGCAGCGGCATAGCTGAGAATCATTTTTTTGCCATAGAGCCCGTTGTACCTTGTGTTTTCGTCGGTTGCATAATAGTAACGCGCCGCCGTATCATTGTAGGCTTTATATTGCTTGATCTGTGCGTCATTTATGATTAGCCGGGGGTAGTTTGCGGTCAGCCAGACCTTTAGGTTTGCTGCTGTATCCGCGGCTGCAAAGCTGCCGTCGCTGTGCACAAGCAGATACTCGCTCGTATAAGTGTAGTCCACCTGCGCGACATCCATAAACTCTTTCAGCTGCATACGGATAAACACTTTACCTTCGCCGCTGTTTTTGACCCAAACTTTTTTTGTCAGGGTTTCGTCGGTATTCCACTCGTCAGGCTGTTCATAATCTTCAATCAGCACAACATCCTGTAAGGCGGTGCTGCCGTCGCCCGTAGCAATATTGGTTTTGTGCTGGCTGTGGTCCTTCCATGCCCAGGTTCCGCCGAGGATGCTCAGCAGCGTGAAAAGCGCCGCAAAAAGAGCCAACGCTTTACGATGGGATGATATAAAACGCATAATAAACTTCCTTCTTTCGCCAAAGGTAAAGAGCTTTTACGAGGCTATCTGCGTGCCGAGCAATTCGCTTTTTACCCATACGGCAACGCGGTAGGGTTTGCTCAGCGCGGGTGCGGCTGAACTGAGCGTACCGGCAGGCGTAGCTGAGCCGTCAACAAAAGCGACCTGTGTGTTGTTGTCCGTACGCAGCCAATAATTCTGTTTGGTTCCCAGCTTGCCGTAGTTCGCCAATGCTTTCGGGTTGGAGCTGGTCGTATTATACTTCGCGCTGCAAAAACGCGCCGCTTCGCCGTAACTGAGCGCAAAGCCGATGTCGTTCGTCGTTAAGCCGTTATTCAATACGCTGTTGGGTATGCTCAAATTAGCAGCAGAGCCATATGTGCCCATTTTGCTCATTGCGTTGTGGGTGACCAAATAACTGCGAATAGGGGAGTTTGAGGGCAAGGTGCTCTTCATAAAGGTATTGACCGCTGTGCGCATTGCGCCGGAGGTATACCCGGTTGCCGTTGCGCCGGCATCGATTTGAGCTACGCGCAGCATCAAGCTGTAGCGCTGTTCGAAAATATCGGAGTAGGACGCGATTTCGATCCAGGCGGAGCTGTCCTTCGCTTCGGACGCGCTCAAAGTGCGGCCGGTACGGGGCGCGGGCGTGCCGAGGTTGTCCGGTTCCGGGTCCAGCGGCCAGGGGTTGAATACCGTTTTCACGCCGTTAACCAGCGGGATTTCGACTGTCATATTGTTAATGATATGCTTTGCATACGCGACCGTATCAGTGGCTGCGATTGGATTTGGGGTAAATACCAGTTCGGTGGTCCCTACTGCTTCCCAAGTGCCGTCGCTCATCACGAACCAAAAATATAAGCCTTCCGGGTCAAATGGGGTGCCGTTAATTTGCTGAATCGCCTCGCCCGAAATTGCCAGTCTCACTGCGGTGGCAGGCGGCGGAGGCGCTACGCCGTTAGTCAGCGGAACGATTGTATACATACTGTTATAGAATACATAAACTTCCGTTGTATCCGCTGCAATTTTTGAGGGGAAAAAGCTGCAATCCGCAAGGTCCACCGGAACCCGGCTGGAATCGCTCATTTCAAGGAAAAATTCAATGTTGGTGCCGATAAAGGACTTTCCGATGATTTGCTCTACAGCCGTACCCCAATGGTTAAAGCCGGTGACCGTCGGGGTTGGCGGGACGACAATGGGCGTGGTGCCTTCGATTTGCAGCTTGTATGCTACGGCGGCATAGACTGTATGGCTTATGCCCCATTTATCGGTCACTTGACCGACAACACCGGTAAAGCCGGGTTGTGCGCCCTCCTTCGGCGTAATGCGGTTGCCCGATACGGTGATGAAGTCATCCTCTCCGCCGACCGGAGCCCAGGCAATGGCACCTGTTCCGTTTAAGGCTGCGGAAATATCCGAGCCCTCTTCGTCCAGCAGCAGCATACCAAGATGCGGCAGACCAACGGTATTGATGCCGTCCGGCTTCGCGACCTGATAGTTTGCGCGTCTTCCGTATTTACCTGTCAGTGTAGTGGAAATAATCTGCGTAATTCCGGGTGCGTTCCCGGTTACGTCAGCAGAGCCTGATGTTATCTTCAGGACGCTCGCGTGCTCGTTGTATGAGCTGATCCATCGAGCCTGTCCCGGCATTTTTTCCGTTACGGTGCTGCCCACGTCCAGCTGCTTATAGCTGGGGTTTGGATTTGTAAAGCTGTAGCACGTATTCCCTGCGGACAGGGAAAGCTCCGTGCCGCCGTCGTCTGCTTCAACTCCATAGGCGACGGTAAAATAAATTGATTGTGTTATACCGTATTTATCCATAAATGTGCCGCGCGCGGCTGTTATGCCGGGCGTGGCATTTGTTTTCACAGTAATTTGCTTTCCGGATACAGTGATAATATCATTGTCCCCGGCTTGTGGCTCCCATGTAATGCTTGACTCCAGCCCCGAAGGAACCGTTGTAACCGGAATTTCGGCTTCGGTGTCACTGAGTCCGATCGTTGTTGAGGCGCTGCTTAAAACGACAGACGATATTCCGTCTGCATTGTATATCTGATAGTTTGCGCGCCTGCCAATTTTTCCTGTCAAAGATGTGGAGATGATCTGTGCTACACCGGGGGAAATACCTGCAACCTCGGCAGTGCCGGAGGTCAGCTTCGTAGCTTGGGCAATTGCGGCGTTGGTACTGGTCCAATATCCCTGCCCGGGCATTTTTTCTGTTTCGGTGTCGCCAACGGCAAGTTGCTTATAGCTTGGGTTTGGATTGGCACAATCGACTCGTACCGCAGGCGCAAGTTGAACAGCCAGGGTTGCGCTAACCAAAGCAATCACTGCCGAAACAGCGATTGCCGCAGCCACAACGATTGCAATCAATCGTTTGTTCCGCTTATGCGTTTTCATCAGGTTACCCCCTATAAAAAGTGAACAACCAGCCGGGGCGGCTTGCGCCGCCCGCAGCAGATTTTTCAGTTGTTATTTATACATGTTGATGACGGTGAAGTCAGCGGTTTTGCCGGAAACGGAATCGGTGAGCGTAATCACGACGGGGACCTCCAGTATCCAGCCTGTGCCGTCGACAAAGTTATCTTCATTTAAGAAATCAACCCAGCTCATTAAGCATTTGGAGATAATCTTGCCATTGCTGATATAAATATCCGAGCTGGTGTAGGCATAACCGCTGGGGCTCTGGATATTGGTAATTTGAATGTCTGTAAGATTGACGCCCTGTCCGGAGACGATGATGTTGCCAAGCGGGATTTCGATGTGTCCTATTGCGCTGAACAAAGCGGCTTCCTCGTAGTCCAGGGTCATTTCCCAGTCTTCTTCGTCCCAAGGCTCGAACGTATCGGGATCCTGTGTCTGTGCATTGAAGAAAATGCGATCGTTTGAAGTAGCAGGTCTGTAAGAGGTTGAAAGTAGGTTGAGCGCAAGGTCGCCTGTGCCGCCTGTGCTGGTGGCGGCTTTCAATGCTGCCACAACTGTGGCGTTGTCTGTCGCCCAGCCATCCAGACCCGCAAAGTCAACCGCTTCCATATCCGCGTGTACTGCATAGTAGAAGTTGCCGTCGGGCTGTTTATCGAGCTTCATCGTCTTAAGTAAATTTTTTGTGCTTGCGCCCGGCAGAACCGCTGCGCCCCAATATGCCCAGGCGTCGGTTGTTGTTCTGTCGTCAAGAATCCACTTGTTAACGCTTTCGCCGCCGCCTGTAATCCAATCGGAATAAAGAATCACATCAGCGCCGAGCTGCCACGAAATATATTCGCGGAACGCATCGGATACCCCGCCGGTTTTCCAAGTGTGGGCGGTGAACCCGCATTCGATGTCGGAGCCATTTTCGTGACCGTAATCTTTGTCGTTGATCAACGCGTGGTCAACTGCGGTTGTGCCGTCTACAGTGACAGCGGTTGCGCCGGCAGAACCGCCTGCGACGGGGAGTTTGCGGCCGTACTGACCGTTGGGATCGCCTGCTTTTGTGCGGACATAGTAGTACTCAACCGTGTCATTGATTCCCTGCGCCAAAACGAAGTCCGCAGCCGTTAATGCCTGGACATAATCGCTTGCGCTGCCGCCGTTAACAACGTTTGCCCACTGCGCGTCGTTTTTGATGGTGGTCAGGTTTGCGGGGACAGAGGGATCAAGCGTTGCCGCAAAGCGTACGAATAAGCCGTCTGTACGTTGAATCAAAAACAGAGAAGGCTTCGTTTGGCTGTTTTCAATAAAATAGTCATAGGAGACCGCAGTGATATCCATGTATTCTTTCAGCGAAATGCGCGTATAGATGCTGACGTACTCGTCGTCGTCAAACTGTGAGGTTCCGCCGATATTTTCAACGCGGATCTCTTTGGTGACGGGCGGATCGGATGTTTTCCAGTTCTTCGAGTTCTCAAAGTTTTCTACCAGATTGGCCATTGCCAGGGTACCCTTGCCTTCGTTGTGACCGGTTGCCTGGTCAAATTTTACGAAAGCCGCGTATGTGCCGCTGACCAATATGGCCAGCACGATCAGGGCGGCCGCCGCTGCAGCCAGACGTTTCTTGGTTTTGCTTTGCATGGTTTAACGCTCCTTTTTCTTTAAACATTGTTTCATTGTGTTATTTGTCTGTATTTAAACGGATTTACCCGGTTAAACGTTTTTGGTTCGTCTTGTTTTTTTCTCTTTCTTTTTTCTTGGCTTCCTTTCGCCTTCCTGCTTTTTTTCTTCCTTGCTTTTTCGCGGCTTACCTAAAGCAATGCGCAGGAAGAAAGACAGCGCCAGCAATCCGCCGAACCACAGCAGTATCAGCAAGAGATGATCCTTTACGAACTGCAAAATGCTCCCAAGCAGGGGGATGGATAAAATGACTACGCCCAGCACATTGTCCGCGTGCGTGATATCCAGGTCCGGAGAAATGTTTTCGACGCCCTTTGTTTCAAAGCCGCGCTTGCCGTTTTCATCAAAGTTGCCCAGAATGCCGACTACCTTATGGGTTGTGGTTTTATTGCCGTTATTTGAAAAGAAGGTGATGTTTTGACCAAGCTTTATCAGGTTGGGGTCGGTTTTTTTGACCAGTACAAGCGAGCCCTTCGGGATTTCGCGCTGCATACTGCCGGAAAGGACGTTAAAGACATAAAAACCGGCGATATCCCGTGCGCCTCTGTCCCCCGCGTTGGTAGCGCATATGACCGCGACAAAGCAGGCAAGGACCAGCGCGACACAAAAGATGATGTTTGACACAGCCTTCCAAACGACCTTGCTCTTGCCTGTGCCTTTCGGTTCCGGCGGCGCGCTGTGGCATGCGCCGGACTCAAGCATAGTCAGCAGCTCGTCAACAAAAGCTTCATCTTCAAGGTATTCATCAATATATACCTCTGGCACCATCATAACTTTTTTACATTCCTGTGTTTTTATTTTCCGGCTTTCACACGCTATCATTGTAACGTGTGAATGTATAAATGTCAACAAAGTCAGTGTGCTAATAGGTGAAGAATGCGGATATAAAAACACATAGCACAAAATATGGAAACGTCTTTGTAATTCGATGCCAGTTTCTGAAACGCGCCTGCTAACATATTCCAGAGATAAATCGCTAAGCTTAAAAACAACCTCGCTGTCTTAACATGACACAGCGAGGCTGTTTATTCTTTTAAATGATGCCTTATCCGTAGCAGGTACGATTGATAATAACTTTCTTTAAGTCGTCCGAAAGCTCGTTAAAATAGGCGCAGTAGCCCGCCACGCGCACCATCAGGTATTTATATTTTTCGGGGTGGTTATAGGCGTCGAGCAGCAGGTCGCGGCTGATGATATTGGGCTGGAATTGCATCCCGCCGGTGGTCAGAAAAGTCTTGAAGATTCCGCCGAGGTTCTTAACGCCCTGTTCGCCGGGGAACAGCGCTGCGTCGATGGTGAACGTTGCGGTGGTACCGTTTACGGCGTAGTCGGTAAAGTTCACCTGCGCCAGCGCGTTAAGGGAGCTGAGCAGATCCGCCTTTTCCATGCCGTAGTGCGGCGCGACGCTGTTGGCCAAAGGCACGCCCTTACGCCTGCCGGAGGGCAGCGCCTGCGTCTTAATACCATATCGATCGCTGACGTTGAGCGCGTAATAGCCTGCGGTGTATTGTCCGTTGCGCAGCGCATAGGGACACGCCTCAAGCGCTTCGTTATATATCTGCATCACGCGGCTGACCCAGCTTGCGGCGTCAATTGAGCTGTCATCGCCAAACTTGGGAACCGCCAATAAATCCTTGCGCAGCGATTGATGCGCTTCACCCTCAAAGTTCGCGTCGATCGCCTGTATCACCTGCAACAGACTGTATTTTTTCTGCTTGAACACCAGCTCGTCAATGGCATACAGCGAATCCGCAACGTCTGTCACGCCGACTGCCTGAATGCCCGCGGTGTTGTATTTTGTGCCGCCCTCATATGCGTCCTTGCCGCTTTCCATGCAGCCCCGATACAGCGACGAAGCCAGCGGCGTTGTGTAGTATTCGCGCAGCGCCCTTTCGATGGTCTGCTGGTCGTCAAGAATGGATTTCGCAAGGGCGTTCAGCCGCGCCTTAAAGCGCGAGAGCAGCTCGGTCATGTCCTTCGGCGGGTTGTATTCATATAGCCCGCGCTTTCTGTTTCGTTTAACAATAGCTTTTTCGCGCCGTTCGGCAAGGTCGGGCTTCGCGAATTCGATTACGCGCGTGACCATTTTTTCTACCTGCAAGCCAAACCCGAAATTCCACAGGTCATGCTCATGCCCCTTCAGCGCCTGCAGCAGCGGCAGGGCAAGGTTCATATTGGCGCTGTCGGTGTTGCCAAAGTGGTCGTCGCTGGCAACAGGCTCCACGCAGCCAACGATGGAATAATTGCGCGCGTTTTCGATCGTAGTGTCATAGTGCTTTGTTAGGGTGTCAAAGTAGATGTTGTCGCTGAACAGCTCCGGCATTGGGCAGCCGTTGATGTATATTTCCGCAAGTCTGTCAAGGTAACGCGCGGGATTTTTTTCGTGGATGCGGGCGCACATATTGATGGCTAAGGGCTGCAGCTCGCAGGCGTCAATGCACATGTAGGTCACGTCGTTGACGGCGTCGTTGCCGTCTTTGTCTACGCCGCCGAAGGTCAGAGCCTGGTCGACGGAAAGCGTCTCAAACAGCTTACTGACGTTCAGCAGACCGTCGCCGTCGTTGACAAGTATTACTTCATCCATCTTCAGCACAAACAGGCACAGCAGCTCTTTTGCTTCTTCATAGGTAATGCGCCCGGCCTCCAGGTCCCGCCTGAAGTATGGAAATAATATCTGGTCAATTCGGCCGAACGACACCGCGTTTTCATAAGCTTCGATGCACAGCGCAATCTGAAGAAACAGCATGCTCTGCAGCGCCTCGTGAAAGGTGCGCGCGGGGTGCTTTGGCACGCGGCGACAGATTGCTTCCATTTTTTCAAGCTCAGCCCTTCGCGTACGGTCGCTCTCGTTGACCGCCAGCGTGCGCAGCGCCTGCGCATATCGCTCTGCCCAGATTTCCAGGGCGTCCAGCGCAATCAAAACGCCTCTGTAGAAATCCTGGTTATTTTCAGGGTGCGCCTTTGCCATGGCGCGGGCTTCTGCCTTCAGTCCCGTTGTACCCAGCTCCAATATGCGTTCAAAGTTAACGACATAGTGGGCAATGGCGGCAAAGTTATTGTTAAAGCCGGTGGAGGTTTCCGCAATGCGCGCCAGATTCAAAAAAAGCTTGCCGAAGCTGGTGTGTCCGCGCATGACGGTGCTTTTGTTGAGCCAGTAGGGAAAAATATGCTTGTAAAAATAGCTGCGCTCCTCCTTCGTGGAGCTAAAGGCAACGGGTGTTTGCTTTGCTGCCTTGTAGAGAAAGGTGACATACAGCGTACCATATTGCTCCTCCCAGATTTGCCCCGCAACACGCTTGCTTGTGAAGTTGCCGACCAGCAGCTCGCCGGGATAGACGATGGTTTTTTTTCGCCCCAGCACATAGTGCAGGCGCTGTGCGCGGTGAATTGCGACAGGCTTTTTGAAGCCGTCATATTTTTTATAGTACTCTGTCTTGAGCCTGGAAACTTCAAAGCAAATGGAGCGTTCGCTTTCGCGTATGGCGCTCTGAATGTCCAGTACACGCTGCGTGAATTGTGCCTGCGGCGGATTTTCAGCAAGGTCGTCGTTGCGGGCGGAAACGCCGTATTGCCGGAACAGGTCAATTCCTTTTTTCAGCGAAAACAGGCTTTGCTCCGGCGTAATGTTCAGCTGCGGTATTTCCAGGTCCAGCCGCGCCGCTTTGCCCTCGTACATGTTGTGGTACTTCATCAGCTCAATTTGGTCAAAACCGAACGATTTGATATACTCTGCCGCAGCCTTAATCTGCGCTTCGCTGTCATTTAAGCCCGGCACCATCAGCATGCGTATCCTTAGATTCGCGCCCCGCGCAACGAGCTTTTCAAAATTGCCGTGTATGAGCTTGTCGTCCTTACCTGTCAAGTCCTTATGTACCTGCGCGCTGCCGACGAGCTTCAGGTCAACGAGAAAAAGATCAATATATGGCAGCAGCGCCTCTATGGTTTTCCACGGCGCACAAAGAGCGGTCTCTGCCGCTATATGGATGCCCTTGTCTTTTAGCAGAACCAACAATTCTTTCAGGCTGTCTTTGTCCTGCAAAAACGGTTCGCCGCCCGAGAGCGTAACGCCGCCCTGCGATTGCGTATAGTATTTTTCATCTCGAAGCACCAATTCCGCAATCTCTTGCGCGGAGAGAATTTCATCACCCTCCTGCGGCAGGCGAGAAAGAATTTCGGGGTTTTGGCACCACTGACAACGCAGCGCACAACCTCTAAAAAATAGAGTCGTGCGCAGCCCGGGACCGTCGTGTACGCAGCTGCGTTGCACGCGGACGACATTAAGCCTTGTTTTTGTCTGAACCATTGGCATATGCTCGCCTCCTGTTGTGATTGATTATCCTCATTATAGCATAACACCAATAAAATATCCAGCTCTTAATAGGATAATGTTAAAAAAAATCTTGCTTTCCGGCACAAGATATAGTATAATATATAATGTATAGGACTATATTCATTCGCAAGTCGATGAAAAAAGAAAGGTATGGATTGTGTCAATGAAGGATGACTATCTGCCAAATGAAAAATATCGCAATATGTTCGGAGTAGAGCGCAACGGTTATGGTTGTGAGCGTGTAGACCTTTATCTTGCGCAGCTGGAAGTTGCGTTTAAAAAAATTCGCGAGGATAACCGCAACCTCAAGCGTGAGCTGACAGAGCAAAGCCCTGCGTATACAGGGGCAGCCTCCCCGCGCGAGGGCGAGTTGATTGCGCAATTGGAGCAGCAGGGGCAGTACATAATGCAGCTGCAGGCGCAGCTGGCGGAACAGCAGGAGTATAGCCGCCAGATGACAGGGACGCTCGATATTAACGCAGATAATCCTAACGACGCGCTGCTTGTGCAAATAGAGGCCTTGCGCGGCGAGGCAGACGCATTGCGGCAGCAATTGCGCCGCCAGGCAACCGGCGCGCCGGCGGTAAACGAAGAGGAACAACAAAATATGATCGGCAAAGTGCTGGTCGAAGCGCGCTCGCAAGCGGAAGAAACCTTGCGCAACGCAAGGCAGGAGTCCGACGCTATGATGCGCAAAGCCCGCCAAAAGGTGGAGGAGCTGCGCAGCGAACAAGAACGCGTCCAGAGCCAGCTGCAGGCAATATCTTACGGTTTGCGCAACGTTTTGCGTGGTACTGCGGGTGCGGAATATCAACAGCGGGGTGAAGATTTTGCGGCATCTTGAAAAGAAAACAACCGAGCTGTCTCCTGAAGCCAGAGCCTTTATAGACGAGGTCGATCAGCTGGCGGGCGAAGTGCTTGTCGCAGACAAAGAATTGGCTATGCCCATCAGCCGAGAGCACGCAAAAAGAATGAAAACGCTGGCTAATGTTTTTTATGTTGTTGTAGTTGTGCTGGGCTTGCTGGTCGGGTTTGTACTGCTGCTCAACCGTTACGCAAGCAACGGTATACTTGGTATGCGCTTTTTTGTGGAGCAGACCAACGCCATGAATACAACGGTGCCGCGCGGTTCACTGCTGGTCACCGTAACGCGCTCGAGCGAAAAAATCAAGAAAAACGACATTATAACCTACTATGCCGTTCAGACGGATCCTGACACCCGCCTGACCCGTATCGTAGACGAGTGCTTAAAAACCAACGGCATTCCTTTCTTTCGCACAAGGCGCGCAGGCAGCGCGCAGCCGGACAGCATGCTGATCAATATGACGAACATTCTCGGCGTAAAGCTGGCAATCATACCTTATGCCGGTTATGTCATATCGTTTATACAGACCTATGCATACGGATTTGCGGTGCTGGCGGCCGCGATGTGCGTTGCTGCGATTGCGCTGCGCCGCTGGTCGTTTAAGGAACATCCCGAAATGAAAAAGAAGCGGAAAAAGAAGAACAAAGGAAAGGTGCGTCATGCGGACGTATAACTCGGAAGAATCGCTGCCCAAGCAGGCGATCGCTCTGCGCGTTCGCATTCTTCGGTTGCGCATCAGCACTTTTTTTGCAGGCAGACGGATTCGTTCGCTACGCAGTAAAGAGCAATCGAATATCATTCCGCGCCGCTGGCCTTTTGTAGGGTGCCTGCTGCTTTGTCTTGGCGCGGTTGTGTCCGCGATTGTGCTGTCGGTTTTAGCGAACACGCAGCCGCAGCTGCATAATCTTGACGGCAGCTTTGCGAGCGTGGATAAAGTGGTTATCCTGGACCCGAACAGCAAAGACGAAACGATGCTTTCTGCGGGCTATTTGTACGACAGACCGATTGCGGTTGTGCAGACCGGTACTGACCCGGTTCTGCTGCGCATCCGTCTGGAAGAAACGCTGCTTACTGCCGCGCACGATGAAAACGGTCGCGTTGTGTCAGTCAAGCCTATGATTGACCCGGGCGAAAACTGGGAGCCGCGCATGATTGAACAGGATGCGGCTTTGGAAATTCTGCGTAAAAATGGGTACTGCAAGGCGACCGACACATGGGACGATGCGCTGGAACTGAAATTGCCCGAAGCGCGGATGCCGGGCGGCAACGACGGCGGCCGTCTAATGGTGTTTGAGAAAAAAACTGTGATCGCCGACCCCGATTCACCCATCCCTGACATCAGCGTGATGCGTCCGGAGGACATTGAAGCCTATGATTTAGGCAAGACTTCTTATGATTATATTGGATTTTATTATATCAACGTTGGCGGCAAGCAATATTATCAACCGCTGCATATTGCTGTAGATGATGATGCGCCGCGCAATCCGACGCAAAGCCCTCCGAATATTACGAACATATCCTATGAGTTTTACCAGTGGGATATAAAGGAATCGCAGGTACATCAGTTCGGCGCGGAGCAAAACGGACCGGTCAATTTGCAGCTGGGTCATCTGCGCCCGATTGCTGAATGGACAAAGCCGGAGGATGCATGGTTTTATGACATAGACGGCTGGGTATACTACGGGCAGGCGCTGTCGTCCGGTTTGATGACCCCTCTGCTGCTGCAAAGCTTTTCTGTTGAGCCCGAAAGCCCGCTGGTACAAAACGAAACGCGCTACCGCCTTGGGGAACGCGCACAAAGCGTTTCGCTTGATTTGAACTCGGTCATATCCATTTGGAATAGCAACACACCGCTTGGCACGCTCGGCACGAGCAACATGAGCAACGAATCGCTGCGGCTGGTGCAGGGTATTTTAAGCGCGGCAGGAATAAAAGAAGAATAAAGTCTTCCATGTTATATTATAGTGCCGGGAGGGGCAATCATATCAAACGCGTTGCCGTAATACAGGATATCTCCGGGCTGGGACGCTGTTCGCTTGCGGCGGCGTTGCCGGTGCTTTCTGTGATGGGTATGCATTGCTGTCCCGTACCGACGGCAGTGTTGACGAATCAGACTGGCTTTCCGCGCTATGCGTCGCTTGACTGCGGCGCTATGCTGCGCGAATTGCCTGCGCTTTGGAAAGAAAATAAAGTTGCGTTGGATGGCATTTATGCGGGGTTTATGTCCTCGCAGCAACAGTTTGACGCCGCGCAGGCTGTGATTGATGCCTTCCGCAGACCCGATACCCTGCTGTTGATTGACCCGGTAATGGGAGACAACGGTAGCCGCTATCCGTGCTTTGATGCGGCGTTTTGTGATAAGATACGTACATTTTCCGCGCAGGCGGATATTCTTACCCCGAATGTAACAGAGGCTTGCCTGTTGGCGCAGGCGGATTATGAAGCTTTTATTAAAGGAACGGTACAGCAGCAGGAACGAGCCTTGCGTGAAATCTGCGAAGCCTTGCCCGCAAGGGCTGTGGTTGTCACAGGCTGGCGCAAAAACGGTATGATCTGTAACGCGGCGTGGCAGGACGGCGCTTTTAAATGCTACGAAAGCCCTGCGGAAAAAGGCTCTTACTCCGGAACAGGGGATTTGTTTGCGTCTGTGCTCTGCGGCGGCTTGTTGCGCGGCGAAGGCTTGGAGCAATCAATTTTGCTGGGCATGCGCTTTTTAGAGGCTGCGCTGCGCGACGCTGTGCATGAAGGTCTGCCGGAGGCGGAGGGGGTTCCGTTTGAACGTCACTTAAAGGAGTTGCTGGCTTGAAGCGTGCTTCGCTTTTTCATTTAATTTTGACCGCGCTGTTTGCGGCTTTGATTTTGGTTTTTACCGCCTACATCGGGCACATTCCCCTGCCGGGTACAAACGGGTTTATTCATTTTGGAGACGCGCTGATTTTTTTGGCTGCCAGCCTTTTGCCAAAGCCCTACGCCGCGGCGGCGGGACTGTTGGGCGGCGGGCTGGCAGATCTGCTCACTTTTCCGTCTACGACTGTCCCGACGATCGTTATCAAGGGCTGTGTTGCGCTTTGTTTCAGCGCGAAACCGGAAAAAATCCTTTGCCCGCGCAACACGCTGGCGCTGCTGCCCGCAGGGTTGGTTACGCTGGGCGGCTATTATGCGGCAGGCGGTATCCTTTTCGGATGGACTGCGGCATTGGCGCAGGGTCTGACAGCGAACGCAGTGCAGGTGCTTGGGAGCTCGGCGATTTACATCCTGCTGGGCTTAGCGACGGATAAGATACAGCTGAAGCATAAAATGAAGCAATGGAGCAAGCCATGAATTATATATTAGCGTCCGCCTCGCCGCGCCGAAAAGAGCTGCTTGCAATCGCAGTGCCGTCATTTACGGTCTGTGTGCCGAACACGGAGGAATCCATCGACCCTGCGTGGAGCGCTGCTGAAGCGACCGTTGCGTTGGCAAGACAAAAAGCAGCCGCGGTTGCCGCGCAACACCCGCATGACTGTGTTATTGCGGCGGACACGATTGTCGAACTCGACGGCGTGCTGTTGGGCAAGCCTGTTGATGCTGCGGATGCTGCCCGTATGCTGCGCCTGTTGTCGGGCAGAGAGCACAGAGTTGTCACAGGCGTGTGTGTTGTTCAGAATCAAGAAGCGCATGCGTTTTCGCAGGAGACGCGCGTGCGCTTTTATTCGCTAAGCGACAAAGAAATTGCGGACTATGTTGCCACCGGCGAACCGATGGACAAGGCCGGCGCGTATGGAATACAGGACCTCGGCGCGTTGCTCGTTGAAGGAATTACAGGGGACTACCTTAACGTTGTAGGGCTGCCTCTGGCGAAGCTTGCGCGGTTGTTACGAGAGTTAGGAGATTGACTAAATGCAACGAATGCTTATACTAGGGGACAGCATGATTGCCCGCGATGAAATCGTGGGTATTTTTGATTTGGACACAACAACCGTTTCAAAGCATAGCCGCGATTTTCTGCGCGCCGCGCAAAACAGCGGAGTCATTACGCCGGTTGGGGATGATTTGCCGCAGAGTTTTATCGTGACAGGCGATGTGAGTGGTCAGAAGGTGTATCTTTCCCCGCAAAGCACCCCGATTTTGGCAAAAAAGCTCTTGACAACGCCGTGATTCTATGGTATAATACATGTATGGAGCGCTTTAACGCTTTCAATCGCTAAAGTGCTTTATATTTTTTATTTCAAAGAGGAGTGGTAGTTATGGCGGTCATGTGGGTCACCATTGGGATTTACATTGCAGCGCTGGTGGCCGTAGGTATCTTTATGGGGCGCAGCAGCAAAAGCGTTGCTGATCTCACCGTTGGCGGAAGAAACGCGGGAGCATGGCTTTCTGCGCTTAGTTATGGAACCGCATATTTTTCGGCAGTAATGTTCGTAGGCTATGCCGGTTCTACAGGCTTCGGATTCGGTCTGTGGGGCATTGCGGTGGGCATTGCGAACACGGTGTTCGGTTCGTTGTTGGCGTGGCTGCTGCTGGCGCAGCGCACGCGTGAGGTCGCCGCGCGCTGGAATCTGCATACGATGCCTGAGTTTTTAGAGAAGCGATATGGCAGCAAGAATATGAAATTGTTTTCTTGTATCGTAATATTTGTATTTTTAATTCCCTATTCAGCCAGCGTGTACAAGGGCTTGGGTTCCATTGCGCAGGTCCTGCTTGGTATAGAAGACACTGTGTTTATGATTATTATTGCGGTTTTGGCGGCGCTGCTATTGCTGTTCGGCGGTTATCTTGTGCAAGCCCGCGCAGACTTTGTTCAGGGCATCATTATGGCTGTCGGCATCGTTTTGCTGATTGTTTTCGTCGTACGCAGCAGTGCGGTCGGCGGTGTGCAGGGCATAATGGAATACGCGAAGACCCCTGAAGGTTTACCGAAGCTGGACGGTCAGAAGGCTTGGGCTTTGATTTCGTTGGTTGTTATGACGAGCTTCGGCACATGGGGCTTGCCGCATATGATACAGAAGTTCTTTGGTATAAAGAACAAGCAAGCGGCAAAGCGCGGCATTACAATCTCAACCGTTTTTGCGTTGCTGGTGGCGGGCGGCGGCTATTTTATCGGGTCCTTGTGCCATATGTTTATTAAAGCCGGGCAGATCAACCTCGCCGTGCTGCAGGATACATATCCACAGACGTTTAAGGATTACATTGTCCCGAATATGCTTAAGGCGGCAGAGCTTCCGAATGTGCTGCTGGGGGTCGTATTCGTGCTGTTATTGGCAGCTTCCGTGTCTACGCTCTGCTCTGTGACGCTCACAGCAGGCAGCACGCTGATTAAGGATTTCGTTGACACGGTGCAGAAGAAGAAAAGCTCCGAAAAACGCACATCGTGGGGAATAAAAATCGTATGTCTGCTGTTTGTTGCCATGTCCTATTTCGTCGCAACCAGCAATACCCCCATCCTTGAAATGATGAGCTATTCCTGGGGCATTATTTCAGGGTCGTTCCTGGCGCCCTATGTGATTTCGCTCTACTACAAAAAGACAAATAAAGTAGGGGCTTGGGGGAGCATTGCGGTCGGGTTTACCGTTGCGATTATCCCGGCGGTCTGCAAAATTATAACCATGATCCTTCCGGACAACGCGCCGGAGCTGGTTACAAAGCTTTCGCTTCAAGGACCGCAGTTTGCTGTGGTAGCGATGCTTGCCTCTGTGGTCATATGCTTTTTGCTCAGTGCCGCAACAAACAAAAAAGTCAAGCCAATCACAGCATAACAAATCAAAAATACAGCCTTCCAATGAAATGCGGAAGGCTGTATGATTGTTTTACATAGCAAAATATGGAAATTAATGTTGCGTAAGGTTAACACAAACAAAAAATCTGCAAAAAAACGAAAAAAATAAAATAACTATTGACAAACCGTGTTATATCAGTTAAGATATGTCTGTACCGTTTGAAAGGCGTAAGGTTTGCGATGGATTTGTCGGCATGCAGTGATGAAGCCCTGGTTGGGGTGATCCAGCGCGGCGACAACAGCGCCGAAGCGTTCGGTCTGCTGCTTGAGCGCACGCTGCCGGTGATTCATGCCCGGGTGGATTATGCGCTGCGGCGCACAAAAAGTGGCGTTCTTTGCTCGCGCGAGGATTTATTTCAAGAGGGTATGCTCGCATTTCTCAGCGCTGTTTCGTCTTTTCAGTCAAATCGCGGCGCAAGCTTTCGCACGTATGTCGGCGTCTGCGTAAACCATCGTGTCATATCCGCATTGCGGCGCAACCTTAAGGCATGGGAAGAATCGCTGCCCGACGATTGCCTGATTCCCGGCGCGCGGGGGATGGATCCGCAGGATATTTTTTCCGCTATGGAGGAAACCCGCCGTATTATGGAGGTTATGCAGTCGCAGCTGAGTAAATTGGAACGCAACGTAATCGAGAGCTACCTGGCGGGCGAACGGTATGATGCGATTGCGCAAAGGCTGGGCGTGCAGCCAAAAACAGTGGACAACGCCTTGCAGCGGGTACGGAAAAAGCTGCGTAAATATTTATAATTTGCCCCACTAGCTTAAAGAAAGCGGTGAAACCACAGAGACGGTGCGATTCCGTCGGGGGTGTAAAAAATTTTTTTCAAGCGAGGTAGATCAGCACATGTACGAAGACAAAAATCTCATCTGCAAGGAATGCGGAAACGAATTCATTTTCACCGCCGGTGAACAGGAATTCTATGCGGAAAAAGGCTTCGAGAACGAACCCGGTCGCTGCAAAGACTGCCGGGAAGCACGCAAGCGCGGCGGAAACCGCGGCGGCGAGCGCGAAATGTTCGAGGCAACTTGCGCATCCTGCGGCGGAATCGCCCGCCTTCCTTTCCGTCCGCGTGAAGATGGACGGCCCGTGTATTGCAGCGATTGCTATGCGCGGCAGAAGGAGAATGGATAATTTTCTCACTAAGTGGTGATCTCACCTCTTTCCTGTGGAATGCGTCCAAACCCACAACCCTTCGATGAAAATCGGGGGGTTGTTTTTCTTGACATGGCGGCGAAAAAGCGCTATAATGTTGAGGATCATTATACGAAAGAGAGCGTGCTATTATGCAACGTATCCAAACTGTCGAAACCCGCGACCTGCGCGAGAGCCTTTGCGGCGGCGGCTGCGGCGAATGCCAGACCTCCTGCCAATCGGCGAGCAAGACTTCCTGCGGCGTGGCGAATCAACCCTGCGAAAACAAAGACGCGGAATGATTCACGCCTACCAGCTCCACGGCAGCCGCATCATACTGGATGTGAACAGCGGGTCGGTGCATATCACCGACCCGGTGGCTTTCTATGCGATCACGCATTGGGGGCTGACGCAGGCAGATCTGCAGGCGCAATTTCCCGGGGAAGATTTGCAGGGCTTGTTCAAGGATATTCAGGCGCTGATCGACGCGGGAAAGCTGTTTGCGCCCGAAATAGAATTTACCGAGAGCACCGCGAGGCGAGGAACCCCGCCACAGGTGATAAAGGCGCTGTGCCTGCACGTGTCGCATACCTGCAACCTTACATGTGATTATTGCTTTGCGCAAGCGGGGCGTTATCACGGTGCGCAGGCGCTGATGTCCTATGAAGTTGGCAGGCGTGCGCTGGATTTTTTGATTGCGCATTCCGGCACACACAAAAACCTGGAGGTTGATTTTTTTGGCGGCGAGCCGTTGATGAACTGGCAGGTTGTGAAGGATTTAGTTGCCTATGCGCGCGAAATCGAGGGCAAGGCAGATAAGAATTTCCGCTTTACACTCACCACCAACGGCTTGTTGCTCGACGACGACGTGATTGCCTTTGCCAACGAAGAGATGTCCAACGTGGTGCTGAGCCTGGACGGCCGCAAAGAAATCCACGACAGCCTGCGCCGTACGGTCAACGGCAAAGGCAGCTATGATTTAATACTGCCGAAGTTTCAGCAGTTTGTGCAGGCGCGCAAGGGCAAAAATTATTATATGCGTGGTACTTTTACGCACAACAACCCCGATTTTACGCAGGATTTATATCACATGGCGCAGCAGGGCTTCCGCTCGCTCTCAATGGAGCCTGTGGTCTGTGCGCCCGGCAGCGCATACGCCCTGACGCAAGAGGACATCGCCGTTGTGCTGCGGGAATATGAAGCGCTTGCCCTGGAAATGTCGAAACGCAAGGGGACAAAAGAAGAATTTAGTTTTTATCACTACAATTTGGATTTAAAGCACGGACCGTGCATCTACAAGCGCATCGCGGGCTGCGGCAGCGGCACGAACTATCTTGCCGTTACGCCCGCAGGCGAATTATATCCCTGCCATCAGTTTGTCGGCGAAACAGAAGCATGCATGGGCGACGTTTGGCAGGGCATTACCCGTCCGCAACTCTATGAGGCTTTTGCCGCGAATACCCTGCAATCGAAGCCGGAATGTCGGGACTGTTGGGCAAAATATTACTGCGCCGGCGGCTGTGCCGCAAACGCTTATCATGCCTGCGGCTCAATTCAGGGCATTTACGCCGATGGCTGTACGCTCTTTAAAAAGCGTATGGAGTGCGCAATCTGGCTTGCCAGCCAATAAGCGTAATAAAAGACAAAACCCTGCGGGTTAACGCAGGGTTGATTTTTTATACAAGTAATTATTTCATGATCAGATATTCGGCGGGGATGGTTTTGCGCAGCAACGTTTCGATGTAGCTATAATTGAATCGGCTGTCGCGTCCGCGCACGCCGTGGCTGCCTGCCATAGCAGAGGTGTAATTTTTCCACTGCACCAGGTGTACGTTGCTGAACCGCGCGCCATATTGCGTGACGATGGGATAAAAGCGCGGGACCGTGACTGTGATATCTTGCCCGGTCATTGTTACAGTGAGCTCCAGCACACCGCTGATCAGGTTGGGCGCCTGCGCCTGCCCTGAGACAAAATTCCCAAGCGAATAAGCAACAAAGGCTTGCCCGCCGCCGGGCTTTTGCAAAAACTCCATCGTTTGAAGCACATGCGGGTGCGTGCCTAAAATAAGGTCTACGCCCCAATCCACAAGCTTTTGCGCCAGAACGCGCTGTGCGTCCGATACAATCTGAGAATCCTCGTTACCCCAGTGCATCATAGCGACGACAACGTCAGAATTATTTTTTGCGATTTCCACTGCGCGTTGCAGGCGTTCTTCTTCCGCCAGCAGCGGCAGAACCAGCTCGCTGCTCTGCGGCAGCCGAAGCCCGT
>JAVBSB010000037.1:0-5230 GCA_031547365.1 Oscillospiraceae bacterium
ATTAAATTTTCAATATATTTTTAGGAGGTTTCATATGCCGCGCGACGTTATTATTCCGCTGGATTTTTCATCAGCACAGGAGGTGTACGATTTTCTGGAGCTGTTCCCCGCGGGCGAAAAGCCCTATGTAAAAATTGGGATGGAGCTTTTTTACTCTACCGGTGCCGAAATGGTGCGCGAAATCAAGCGCAGAGGTCATAAAATATTCCTTGACCTGAAGCTGCACGACATTCCCAATACCGTAAAAAAAGCAGCCGCAGCCCTTGCAAAGCTAGAGGTAGACATCACGAATGTACACGCCGCGGGTACCACCGAAATGATGCGCGCCGCGCTGGAGGGCTTTACGCGCCCCGACGGCGCAAAGCCGCTGCTGATCGGTGTGACGCAGCTGACCTCCACCAGCGAGGAGCGCATGCAGAAAGAGCTGCTTATTTCCGCAACTATAGAAGATACCGTGCTGCACTATGCGCGTAACGTGCAGGCGGCGGGGCTGGCAGGCGTTGTATGCTCGCCGCTGGAGGCTGCAAAGGTAAAAGAGGTCTGCGGGCAGGGGTTTTTGACGGTTACGCCCGGAATACGCTTTGCGGACAGCGCACCGGATGATCAGACGCGTATTATGACCCCCGCAAAAGCACGGGAAGCGGGCTCCGATTATATCGTTGTCGGGCGACCGATTATCGCAGCGGCGGATCCCCTGGCGTCGTACCGCAGGTGCATGAAGGAATTTTTAGGACAGGAGCACTGCAATGTCAGATGACAACTGGCGCGAAAAGCTTAACGGCGGCGGCTTATATGCCTGCACGGATGAGGATTTTGTGCGGGAGCAGCTTGCCTGCCTCGATCTTCTTTATGACTATAACCATACCCGCCCGAGCGACACGGAACGGCGGCAGGAGATTTTAAAGCGATTTTTTGGTACTGTAGGCGAGGACGTCTATGTCGAGCAGCCGTTACACGCAAACTGGGGCAGGAATACGCACTGGGGCAGTCACTGCTATTCGAATTTTAATCTGACCCTGGTGGACGATACGGAAATTTACATTGGAAGCCACTGCATGTTCGGTCCGAACGTAGTGCTTGCTACCGCAGGTCACCCGGCTTTACCTGAACTGCGTTGGTTGCAGTACTCCATTCCAATTAAAATAGGTGACCGCGTATGGATAGGCGCAAACGCGGTGATTTTGCCGGGGGTACAAATCGGAGACAACAGCGTAATCGGCGCGGGCAGCGTGGTGACGAAGGACGTCCCGCCGAATGTGATTGCCGTGGGCAACCCGTGTAAACTATTGCGCGAAATCGGAGATAAGGACCGCGAGTATTACTATAAAAATTATAAAATCAATTGAAGGAGAATATTATTATGACATTTACCGAACGTTCCCGCCAGATCGCCGCGGATTTATTGCAAATCAAAGCCGTATTTTTGCGACCGGAGGAGCCTTTTACATGGGCCAGCGGCATTCAGTCGCCCATTTATTGCGATAACCGCATCACCTACGCGGAGCCTGTCGCGCGCCGCCATGTGGAAGAGGGGTTTGTTGAGCTGATTCGTGAAAAGTTCCCCGGCTGCGAGGCACTGATGGGGACAAGCACTTCGGGCATCGGTCACGCCGCGATTGCGGCTTATATGATGGATATTCCCATGGGTTATGTGCGCGGCGGCGCAAAGTCGCACGGGCGCGGCAACCAAATTGAAGGCAGGCTTGCGCCCGGTCAAAAGGTAGTTGTGGTAGAGGATTTAATCTCGACTGCCGGCAGTGCAATCGAGGTGGTCAACACCCTGCGCGAGACCGGCGCGAATGTGCTGGGAATTGTAAGTATTTTCACCTACGGTATGCAAAAGGGGCTGGATAACCTTGCCGCCGCGCAGATTACGAATACCAGCCTGACGAATTTTGACGTGCTGGTGGAACTCGCGGCAGAGACGGGGTACGTGAAACCCAACGCAATTGCTGCGTTAAAAGCCTTCCGAGACCGTCCGGGCGACGCCGGATGGATTGATATGTTAACGATTGAATAGGATATACAATTATATCCAGTAAAGTATCGCTGAGGATTTTTCTAGCCTCACGCGACAAAAGGAGGAATGCGCATGCGACACCTCATAGAAATTCAGGATCTTTCCCTGGCAGAGATTGATGCCTTGCTTTTAACGGCAGACGATATCA
Organism: Oscillospiraceae bacterium; assembly: GCA_031547365.1. Classification (GTDB taxonomy): domain Bacteria; phylum Bacillota; class Clostridia; order Oscillospirales; family Acutalibacteraceae; genus WRMQ01. The sequence continues at coordinate 2,169 of JAVBSB010000037.1, forward strand.
TCGCCAAGCCCGCCGCGTATAGCAATGCAGCCTGTAAAAAAAAGCTGGCGACACTCTTTTATGAACCCAGCACACGCACACGCCTGAGCTTTGAAGCCGCCATGCTGGATCTGGGAGGCAATGTACTGGGATTTTCGTCGCAGGACAGCTCCTCGGCAAGCAAGGGCGAAAGCGTAGCGGACACAATTCGCGTGGTTTCGGGTTACTCTGATATCATAGTTATGCGCCACCCTAAAGAGGGCGCACCCGTTGTCGCGGCGCGCCACGCCTCGGTGCCGGTGATCAACGCGGGCGACGGCGGCCACAATCATCCAACGCAGACCCTTACGGACTTAACCACCATTCACCGCGAGTTCGGACAGCTCAACGGCTTAACCATCGGGCTTTGCGGCGACCTGAAATTTGGCCGTACCGTACACAGCCTGATCACGGCGATGTGCCGTTACCCGGGAACGCGCTTTGTGTTGATTTCCCCGCAGGAGCTGCGCGCGCCGGATTATGTGCTTGACGAAATCCGCAGGCATCCCGATTGCAGCTGCGAAGAAAGCCGGTCGATGGAAGCGGTAATGCCGCAGCTGGATGTGCTCTATATGACGCGCGTACAGCGCGAGCGCTTCTTTAACGAAGCCGACTATGTCCGCTTAAAGGATACTTTCATACTGGATGTGCCAAAGCTGAGCGCCTCAAAAAAAGAGATGATCGTCATGCACCCGCTGCCGCGCGTCAATGAAATCAGCGTCAAGGTGGACGACAACCCCCACGCACGGTATTTTGAACAAGCCATTTACGGCAAATACATCCGAATGGCGCTGATCATGACCCTGCTTGAACAAGGGAAAGGGGGTTCTGTACTGTGAACATCGACAGCATTCACAATGGCATCGTACTGGATCATATTCAGGCAGGCAAGGGGATGCAGGTTTACTCCGCGCTGCATCTGGATGATTTGGACAGCACAGTAGCAATCATTAAAAATGTAAAAAGCAAAAAAATGGGTAAAAAAGACATAATTAAAATTGACGAAATGATTGGTCTGGATCTGGACGCGCTGGGGTTTATTGACCAAAATATTACCATCAATATTATACGCAACAGCGAATTGGTTGAAAAAAGGCGTCTAAAGCTGCCGCGCGAGCTGGTGAATATCATACGTTGTAAAAATCCGCGCTGCATCACTACCATAGAACAGGAAGTTGATCAGGTATTTCGCCTTGTGCGGGAAGATCCGCCGCTTTACCGCTGCGCTTACTGCGAAACGGCTTACCAGAATTTGTGATTGACAGTCAATGCTGATTTTGTTATAATTCAAGATGAATCAGCAAGTTGATAAAGCAAGCTTTAACGAGACAGCAGGCGAAACGCCCGGAAGAAAGGAAGACCTTAATATGAAACGCATATTTGCGCTCGCACTCAGCGCCGTTTTACTGGTCGGCGTTTGCGCCGCCTGCGGAAGCGAAAAAGAGCAGGAAGTTCCAATCAACGAGTATACGACCGAAGGACCCACAGAAGCCCTGTCAGGCGTGCCGGAGGGCTATATCGCGTTCGGCACCATAGACGAAGCAAATGTTGTCACGCCCAGCGGCTTGACCTATCTGCTTTCGTCGCTGGATGAAACCGTTGCTGTAGATGAAAAAAGCAAGGTAGAAGCAAACATCAGCGAAATCGACGGCACAGTTGCCAGCGTAACAGTGGACGGCAAATCCATTCCCGTTTATATTGAGGAACTCAACGGCGAAAACGTGATTTATGGTCCGCAGGGCGACAGCGCAGACGATCCCAATACGATTGACATGACCGGCGCCGGCAACCTTGCAACCGCTGCGGGGGTTAAGACGACCAAGCGCAGCACTACCACAGCAAAAGCGAAAACAAGCAAAAAGACCACCAAGAATAACACGCCGATAGCTACAGCCGCGGCGGTTAAGACAACAAAAAAGGTCACCACAACCACCGACGGCTATCAAGCCGCGAAACAGCAGATTCAAAACAACCCCAATATGTCGGCTAAAGAAAAGCAGGAAGCGCTGAAGCTGCTCAGCTATAAAATGGACTCCAACGGGATTTTTTATGTAGAGCATGAGCCATGGCAAAAGCAGTTTGGTTTTAACCAGATTTATGACTCGGCTGCCCCGCTGATTCAGCTGGTATACGGCACAGTCCGCGTCAAATTCACCTACGGCTATGTCTATAAGCTGTATACTGAAGGTGCCAAAAAAGGTCAGGTTATGTATGACGCCGACAAAAAACCCATCTACGAAACCGACGCCAGCGGGAATCCGATTGAAAAGGATTGGATGATACAGATGTGGAAGGGTCGTTACGGCCTGGTGATGTTAGGCGCAGAAATCGGTGTTTATACGAAGCCAAGGACACAATCCGCAGAGCACTATAACTCCGCTGTAGCGGAAGAAGAGCTTATTATGGCGATGGATGTGTACCAGCACAACTTTAAGACCAACAAGACTACCTATCTGTTTACGCGCGGTCCCGAATCCGCCTGGTGGCTAACCGGCTTTGTACCCGGCGCGTTCTATGAGTACAATAAAAAATCCGAAGTGATCCTGGTTGCGAATGTGCAGTTCCCCGACGAAGCGATTGCAAGCCTGTTTGCCAACGGTCTGCAAAAAGCAGGCTTCAGCCAAGGCTCACCCGGTCGCGATAACCCCGAAACCTATCGCGTCGGCGGTAACAGCGTTAAATTTTCATGGCAGTATATAGATCAGGACGCATAATTTAAAGAAATCAACTGGTAAATCATAGCTTTAAAGTGACAACAAATACCAAATTGTCGTAAAAAAGCAAAATTATTACGGTTCACATTGACAAAACGATAAAAATGTGATATTTTATTACAGTATCAGTTGTCTTTATGGCACGATATACAAGTGAAACATTGAAAGGATGAATTCCCCCTATGAAAAAAGTACTTTCCCTCGTAATTTCTCTCGTAATTGCCTTGTCTATGACGATTATGGCAGCAGCAGCTGACCCGAGCGATGCAACTACTACCGCAGCGCCTCCTACCGTACCCACCACAGCAGCACCCACCACTACAGCCACAG
>JAVBSB010000003.1:0-6205 GCA_031547365.1 Oscillospiraceae bacterium
CAGGCGGACAGCACCATCGCCTACGTGGAGCAGCACATCAAAGCGAACCCGCTGGTAAACAACCCGGCCCAATACGCCGAACGGTATAATACATACAAATGCGCGGCATTGCCCGCAGGACCGATCTGCAACCCCGGCATACGCGCCATTAACGCGGCGCTTAATCCCGCGCAAAGCGATTATCTATATTTCTTTTTTGGCAACGACAACACAAACCACTACGCAAAGACCTACGAAGAGCATAAGGCGCTGATGAAGCAATTCGGCGTGAATAACGGCTAAGACAGGAGAACAAGCATGAAGGTTTTGGCGATCAACGGCAGCCCTAACCCGAAGGGTAACACAGCGGCAATGCTGCAAGAAACGCTGCGCATCTGTGAAGAAGCGGGGCATACAACCGAGCTATATCAGGCGGGCGGCAGAGCCGTGCGTGGCTGTACGGCTTGCGGCGGTTGCAGTAAAAACATAGGCCGCTGCGCAACGGACGACTGGATGAACGAGTTGTACCCAAAAATGGCGGCTGCGGATGCGATACTCATGGGTTCGCCGACCTATTTTGCGGATTTAACCCCCGAGCTCAAAGCAGTGATTGACCGCACAGGCTTTATTTCCCGCCGCGACGGAATGCGCTTCAGCCGTAAAATCGGCGCGGCTATCGTTCCGGTGCGCCGCAGCGGAGCGATTCATGTATTGGACAGCATACAGCACTTCTTTCTGATCAACGACATGATCGTACCCGGCAGCACTTACTGGAATATGAGCTTAGGTCTTAAGCCCGGCGACTGCGGGCAGGATGAGGAAGGCTTGCAGACCCTGCGTCGGCTCGGCGAGAATATTATATGGCTGCTGGAAAAACTAAATTAAACACAGAAAGGTGCCCTATGAGACACCCATTATTTGCAAAAACGAAATATTTTATCTTTGACATGGACGGAACCTTTTATCTGGGAGAAAATATGATTCCCGGAGCGGATGCATTTGTCCGCAGCCTGGAGGCTAAGGGGCTGGATTATCGCTTTTTTACGAACAACTCGTCCAACAACGAGGCTGTATGTATGGCGCGCCTGGCTGGCATGGGCTTCCCGGTCAAACAAGGCCGCGTTGTACTTTCGTCTGACGTAGCGGCAGATTATCTCAATACGCATTGCCCGGGAAAAAGAGTGTACCTGCTGGGCAACGAGCGCCTGGAGGATACCCTGCGGCAGGCAGGAGTTCTTCTCGCGCAAGACGAGCCCGACCTGGTATTATTGGGCTTTGACACAACGCTGACCTATGAAAAAATCACAAAGGCAGCCAATTGGATTGCCGCCGGACTCCCTTATTACGCAACACACCCCGACCGAAACTGCCCGACAACAGGAGGTTTTTTGCCCGACACAGGCAGCATGATCGCACTGTTCGAAGCCTCAACAGGGCGGCTGCCGATTGTGCTGGGTAAGCCGGAGCGTACAACCGTGGATTACCTGACGCGCCGCTTGCGCTGTACGCCCGGCGAGCTGGTCTTTGTCGGCGACCGCCTGGAAACCGACATCGCCATCGGCGCTGCGAACGGAGTCCCCAGCGTGCTGGTGCTGACAGGCGTCACGAAGCGAGAGGACTACGAAGCGCAGACAAAAATCCGCGCGGATCTGGTCGTTGAAACGCTGACAGATTTAGGTGGATATATTTAAATGAAACACAACAAGCTTATTTTTCTTGCACAGGCGGCAGTCATCGCGGCGCTCTATGCCGCCATCACGCTCGTACCGGGCATCTCGGCGCTGTCGTTCGGACCGTTTCAATTCCGTGTCGCCGAAGCGCTTACGATTTTACCTGCGCTCACCTTCGCCGCCGTACCGGGGCTGACGGTTGGCTGCGTGCTGGCGAACGGCTTCGGTCTGTTGCTGGGCGTAAACGTTGCGGGCGCCTGGGATGTTCTGGTAGGCAGCATGGCAACCCTGCTCGCGGCGTATTGCAGCTATGCCCTGCGGCGTTATTGCATAAAGGGCATGCCCGTGCTGTCGGCTCTCCCGCCGATTGTATGCAACGGATTAATCGTCGGCGCGCTGTTAAGCTATGTACTGCACCTCCCCTTCTGGGCAACAGCCGGCAACGTTGCGTTCGGGGAGCTTGTTGTCGTATGCTTATTGGGGCTGCCGCTGGCTGTTTTGCTCAGGCGTATCCCGATTATAAAAGGCGAAAGGTCGTAGATTATGCCGAACGATTATACTGTACCCCTGACAAAGCTGGTAAAAGACAACGGCTTTGAGTTTGCTTATCGTCCAAAGGATAAATCGCTTTTGCCAATCGGCTCGCGCGAGGTCAACCGCCCCGCCCTGGTGCTGGCGGACTACTGCGAGCATTTTGATGCAAACCGCGTGCAATTCCTTGGCTACACCGAATTGGATTATCTTGCCAGCCTGCCTGACGAAGTAAGCGCGCGGCGGATGGAGGGCTTGTTTAAGCTTAAGCCCTGCGCTGTGGTCGTCACGCAAGGGCGCGAATGCCCGCCGCCTATGCCGGAGCTTGCGGAAAAATATGAAACCCCGCTGCTGCGCACAACAGACGCCACGTCCACCTGTATGGCAGCGCTGATCTCCTACCTCGGCGTGGAGCTCGCGGAGCGCGTAACGCGCCACGGTGTACTGGTCGAGGTCTATGGGCAGGGCGTGCTGCTGCTCGGCGCGAGCGGCGTAGGCAAAAGCGAAACCGCAGTGGAACTGATCAAGCGCGGTCACCGCCTGGTTGCAGACGACGCAGTGGAAATCCGTAAGGTCAGCGGAAAAACACTCGTAGGTTCCGCGCCGGATAACATCCGGCATTTCATCGAGCTGCGCGGTATCGGCATCATCAACGCGCGGCGCATCTTCGGCATGGGCGCAGTTAAGCTGACGGAAAAGATCGATATGGTACTTCAGTTTGAGCCGTGGGACAGCGAAAAGGTATATGACCGGCTGGGGTTGGACGAGGAATACGTTGAAATACTCGGCATACGCATTCCGGTCAATGTTGTGCCGGTCAAGCCCGGGCGCAACCTCTCCATCATCGTGGAAGCCGCCGCGATGAACAACCGCCAAAAACTATTGGGATACAATGCCGCGCGCGAATTGCTGCATACCCTCGGTATGGAGGATGAGGTTGTCCCCGCACAGACAGAGCTGGATATCTGGCGCGATTATTGATAATGGTTACTATTACCGATATAAATTTCATAAACTAATCTTGAAAGAGGTAAGAATATGTATCATGTAGGCGTAGATCTGGGCGGCACCAATATTTCCGTAGGCGTTGTTGACGAAAACTGGAACATTATCGGGCGCGGGCAGCGGCCAACCCTTGCGCCGCGCGCTGCGGAGGGTGTGTTTGACGACCTGGCGGCGGCTGTGTTTGACGCAGTAACCAACGCGGGTCTCTCCATGGCGGACATCGTCAGCGTCGGCATTGGCACCCCCGGTTCTGTGGGCAAAGAAAAGGGCTCAATTGAATTTGCGAACAACCTGGGCTTTCATAAAGTGCCCGCGCGCGCTATGCTGGTGGATCGGTTGCGCTGCCCGGTTTATCTTGACAACGACGCAAATTGCGCCGCTCTGGGCGAGGTACTTGCAGGCAGCGGCAAGGGCGTGGATTCATTCATCGCGATTACGCTTGGCACAGGCGTCGGCAGCGGCATTGTCATCGGCGGCAAAATTGTCAACGGGGTTAACGACGCGGCAGGCGAATGCGGCCATATGGTCATCTCCATTGACGGCACGCCCTGCAACTGCGGTCGCCGCGGCTGCTGGGAGGCATACGCCAGCGCAACCGCGCTCATCGAGCAGACAAAAAAAGACATGCTGATTCACCCGGAAAGCAAGTGCTGGGAAATCGTCGGCGGCGATATTAATAAAGTGAATGGCCGCACCTCGTTTGATGCGTGGCGCGCGGGCGACGCGGTCGGCACACAGCTGGTGGAGGAATATCTGCGTTACCTTGCGGTCGGGCTGGGTAATTTAATTAATGCGTTGCAGCCCGATAACATCTGCATCGGCGGCGGCATTGGGCATGAAAAAGAAAACCTGCTTGTACCTCTGCGTGAATTGATCAAAAAGGAGCGTTATACCCTCTATGCTGAAAAACAGACCGAGCTGGTTTCTGCAGAGCTGTGCAACGACGCAGGCATTATCGGCGCGGCGGCACTGGTGAACTGATATTTTTTAGATTGAGGAGCAAGCCTTGACAGAAGCTATTTTAAGCGATTTACAGGCCGCAAACATCGCCTATGAAGAAGACGTGTCCATGTGCGCGAAAACGTCTTTTAAAATCGGCGGCGCGGCACAGCTGATGCTGTTTCCTGCCGGGGAAGAACAATTGCAGACCTGCTTGCGGCTTTGTAAGCAGGCAGGCGAAACGCCGTTTATCCTGGGCTGCGGCAGCAATCTGCTGGTGAAAGACAGCGGCATTGATGGCGTTGTGATTTCAACAGAACGCCTGACGGGTATCGCCTGCGACGGCGGCGGACTCGTCTCCTGCGGCGCCGGTACAAAGCTCAGCGAATTGTGCGTCTTTGCGCAGAAGCACGGGCTTTCAGGTCTCGAATTCGCTTACGGCATACCGGGCTCTGCGGGCGGCGCGGCGTACATGAACGCGGGCGCATATGGCGGCGAAATGAAGGATGTACTGCATTCCGTTCGTTATGCCGATCCTGCGGGCGAGCTGCATGCGCTTGCGGCGGATGCGCTGGAGCTGGGCTATCGGCATAGCGTATTCATGCAAAACGGCGGCGTTGTAACGGGATTGTCGGTGCGCTTACAGACCGGCGATGCGGGAGATATCCGCGCGAAAATGGACAAAATCATGCGCAAGCGTCTTGATAAGCAGCCGCTGGAATTCCCAAGCGCAGGCAGTGTCTTTAAGCGACCGGAGGGGCAATTCGCCGGCGCGCTGATTGAGCAATGCGGATTAAAAGGCAAGTCTGTCGGCGGCGCACAGGTCAGTGATAAGCATGCAGGCTTTATCGTCAACACAGGCGGCGCAACAGCCGCGGACGTGCGCGCGCTGATTGCCGTGATACAGAGCGTTGTAGAAAACGAAACAGCTGTATTTTTGGAGCCGGAAATCAGGTTCGTATAACAACAATAATTTTATACTTCAGACAAAATAACCGAGGATAATATCATGCGACTACTCATCGTAACCGGTCTTTCCGGCGCCGGAAAGACCAAGGGAGTCAACGCGTTAGAGGATATTGGCTGGTTTTGCGTGGACAACCTCCCCCCGCGTCTTGCGCCTACGTTCGCTGCGCTGCTGCAAAGCGCCTCCGCTAAAGGCGAGGCAGATTCGCTGCGCAATTGCTCCCGCGCCGCTGTTGTGATGGATGCGCGGGCAGGTACTTATTTGGATGTCATGCAGGCGCTGGAGGCGTTAAGGGAAGCAGGATTTGCTTGCGAATTGCTTTTTATGGACGCGGAAGATACCGTGCTTGAACGGCGTTTTAAAGAGACGCGGCGGCAGCACCCTCTAAGCGCAAACAACCCTGCTTTGGGCTTGAGCGAGGCAATCGCCGAAGAAAGGCGTATGCTCGGCGGTCTGCGGCAGCGCGCGGATATCACGATTGATACCACGCAGATGCGTCCGACTGACTGCAAAAACCGCATTTTAGAGCTGTATTCCGATCATCCGCAGGGAGCGCTGCATGTGCATATCAATTCGTTTGGGTTCAAGTCCGGCACCCCGCGCGACTGCGACCTGCTGTTTGACGTGCGCTGTCTGCCAAATCCATTTTATATCCCCGAACTGAAAGAGCACACCGGTGTAGAGCCATGCATCCGCGACTTTGTGCTGGCGCATGAAGAATCGCGGGAGCTGCTGAAAAAACTGCGGGAACTGCTGCTGTTTTTACTGCCGCTCTATCAAAAAGAAGGTAAGAGTACGCTTACCGTTGCGTTCGGTTGCACGGGCGGGCGGCACCGCTCTGTTCTTTTTGCCGAAGAAATTGGGCAATGCCTAAAAGATGCAGGATATATGGTGTATATCAAGCACAAAAACCTGATGCCAATCACATATTGAGGGGAAAACTATGAGTTTCGCGACTGAAGTCAAGCAGGAACTGCTCCTGGCTGCACAGGAGTGCGCAGAATGCTGTGCAGAATCGCAGCTTTACGGCATGCTGCTGTTCGGGCGCGATTTTTCATCCCGCAGCATGTTTCTGCGGACCGAAAACCAGGCATTGGCAGAGTATATTTGTACG
>JAVBSB010000160.1:0-3115 GCA_031547365.1 Oscillospiraceae bacterium
GATGTAACAGAGCCCTACTCAATTGATGAGTTCCCAGCGCTGGCAGAAACCTTGCGCTGCGGCGTAGATTTAGAGCCCCGCGCGCTGGGCTGTCGTGTAAAAGAAGGGCGCGATGCTGATTTTTTGCGCGAAGCACGCAAGGCGTTTGGCGAAGAAATCGAAATCCTAAGCAAAGGGGAATTGATCAAAGGCGGTTTTTTTGGCAACACAGAAAATAGTGATGTCAGCATTTCACACAATCGCTTACCTGATTATTTATTGTTGCCGCCGCCCGGCATGTGCATTTATCACAGAACCAAGGATAAAACAAAACATAAGTCTCTGCACGGCGGCAGCGACTCGCTTGAAATGATAGTGCCGCTGATCATAGCAGAACGATAAACCCAAAGCACAAAATGGACGTGCCCTGCATAAAATAGGGTACGTCCAAAATAATTCAGGAGGTCAATGCTTATGTTTTGTTGCAATTATGATTATTACTGCTGCAGGCAGTGGAATTATTATCGCTGCTGCCGGTGGTATTGCTAACGCGGGGGATTCCCCGCCTTTTAAATGTCGGCAGCCAATTCACGCAAATAAGCGATGCAGACCGGCAGGTCTTCAGGTCCGTTGACAGGACCCGCTTCGATGGAAAGCCTGCCTCCATAGTTGATGCCCTTTAACCCCGCAAAAAAGGGTGCGTAATCATAGCCGTCACCGGGCAGGGGGTATTTCCGCGTTTCGGGGCGACCGATATGGCAGTGGCGCAGGTCGCCGCCCGCAAGCAAAAGATCATTGTAATCCTCGCCGTTTTCACCCATGTGATACATATCAGCCAGCAGGCGCAGACCCGGGCGGTTCACCGCCTGCATCAACGCAAGACCGTCACGTACGGTATTGACGGCGTTATCCTCTTCATATTGCAGCGGCTCGATTACGACGGTCAAACCGGCTTCTTCCGCCAATTCTGCCGCCAAGGCAAACCACTTTGTCAGCTTTTTTACGCCTTCAGCTTTATCCACGCCTTCGGGCAGCTTACGCGCCTTTGCCGAACCGAACACCAAAATCTCCGTGCCGAGCGTGTTTGCCCGCTGCATGCCTTTTTGCAGATAAGCTTTTAATTCTGCGCCGTCTTCGAGGGAATACAACGGAAATTCTGCCGGAATAAAGCAGTTCATCGCTTCTACCCGCAGACCTGCGGCTTGCGCCTGCGCGGCGGCTTCTGCGAACTCTTCGTCGTTCATGAGCGCCACCTTTGTGAAGTTCATCTCGATATAGTCCGCGCCGGACGCCTTTGCAAACGCTGCCTTGTCCGCTCCTGTACATACGCCGATTTTCATAGTTGTTTACCGCCTTTTCTCATTATCTACTATTTAAATGTCTAAATATCAGCCCAAAGCCTAAAATCCCATTTGCTTAAGCTCATTAGCAATGGCAATGTAAACCTGGCGGATATCGGATACGCCGGTTTCGCTGGTTTTACGGGTATAGTTCATGCGCCGCATATCAACCTCGTCGCAATGAGAAATACCGCGTCCGGTTGCGCCGCGCAGCACGCCGCGAAAATTCCCCCATTGCGCGGAAGCAGGCGTAACCAAGCCGTCGCTTTCACCGTCGATCAGGCGAACAAAGAGGAATGGTATGGATGTGAAAATATCGCTGAGGGCATTTTTCATCGCGCCTGCATAGCTCTGGTAATAGACACCGGGAGCATCAGGATTTTGGGCGTTAAATATGGCGGCGTCCTCCTCGGAAACCTGGCGGCAGGCGCGATATACATCGGACTGTTCGTCGCCCAGCAGGTTATAGAACACATCCATAGGCCAGACCACCGCTTTGAACAGCCACTTCGGTACGCGAAGAAATTTGCTCATCGCTTTGGAGCCGCGGTGCGGCGTTGCAATGGTTGTAAGGCTTGCGATTTTGTCAGCCATGCCCAGCGAGGAGATCATATAGCGGGAATCCAGCCCTCCCTTGGAGTGGGCGATGATGTTCACTTTTTCGCTGCCCGTTTCGCACAAAATACGCTCAATTGTCGTTTTCAGGCAGGCTGCGTTGCTTTCAACGCTGCCGCAGGCATCCTGGTTGCCGAAAAACAGCCTCGCGCCCTGTTGTTCCAGCGCCCTGGGTATCCTGCCCCAGTAGCATATAACATTTCGGTCACGAAAACCCAGTCCGTGTACCATTACAATCGGATATTTTGTGTCGCAGTTCAAATGAAACCCTCCTATATATAAATTGTCACAAGCTTTGGGTCTAATTATTTTTTTCATCCCCAGGGCAGCTTCATCATACCCTTCTACCGCTCGGTAATCGTAACGCGCACCATGTCGCCGGGCTGCTTGTTAATCGCCTTGCGGATGTCCTTGCGCAGACCGATGATATGCCCCGGCGTGCCCATGCGCACCAGGCTGCCCACGTATTCTACGCCGTCGAACGTAGCAAGCACCGCAACGCGCCCTTTGCCGAACTCCGCCCTTACGTCAAAGGGGAAGTCCACATAAGCGCCGTCGATGCCTTCTACTTTTTGGATGATTGCGTCAAATTCGTAGGTTTTGGGCATAGCTGTTTTTTCCTGCCGCACTTTTAGTTTTTTTTACTACATTGCCAACCAATGCCTATCCTCCGTAATATAACAGCGCATAGTTCGCGAACGTAATATTAAATAAGGAATCGACAAGCCAGAACGGCAGTTTGATCATACCCTTGGTGCTGAAATAACTTTCGTCTGCCTTTGCACTCAGGCTGTCAACTGCATAGTATAGACCTTCATCGTCATAATAACAGGATATATTTTTGACTTTTCCTTTCTGAATTCCATATGACAATTGATAAGGACCATATTCAGTGGAATCCGGATGATAACCATAGTAGATTTTCCGCACGGAATTCCACTTTAACGTGACCCAATCAAAATTATTATACGCGTCTGTTTCCACAGAATCTCTCGGCTGATCTTGCAACAAAGACTGCAGATGCTCTACCCACACGGTGTCTACTTTAACATTGGAATTAATTTTTGCATAAATATGACGCTGCGGAAATGCGATATAGCTGCCCTCCTGTGTCACAATCAATCGAACGTATTCGCCCAAGATCAGATGGATGAACTTCGATTTGATTGGGCTGTCAAATA
>JAVBSB010000034.1:0-5351 GCA_031547365.1 Oscillospiraceae bacterium
CGTTCAGATGCCAGCGGCACAGGGCGCTACGGCAAGATTGAACCAAAGCAGCATACGGAGCAAGAGGATAAGTAACAACTCAGAGGAAATCAATGAACAAGACCAGCAACCCCGTGACACGAATTGAGATGCACATCCATACTTCACAGGTCAGTCCCTGCGCGCAATGTACGGCAGAAGAGGCTGTACGCCGCTGCATATCTTTAGGTTACGACGCAATGGCGGTAACGGATCATTTTAATGAGGACGCTTCCCGGGCAATCATGGGCGATTTGGCGCATGTGAGCTGGAAGCAGCGCGTGGACAACTTTTTGCGCGGCTATGAGGCGGCAAAAGCGGCTGCGCCTGCCGGTTTTTTGGTTCTGTTGGGGATGGAGCTGCGCTTTATGGACCGGGGGATCAACGAATACCTCGTTTATGGATTCGATCAGCAGTTTTTGTATGAAAACGAAGGGATAGACCGCTGGGACATCGAAAAATTCAGCGAAGTTGCGCGCAGCAAGGGCTTTTTAGTGGTGCAGGCGCACCCCTTCCGTTGGGGCATGCAGCTGGTTCGCACGCAGCTGCTGGATGGTATGGAGGTCTATAACGGCAACGCGCACCACGATTCGCATAACGAAATCGCCGTGCAATGGGCGCGGAAATTCAACCTGCTGCAGCTTTCGGGTTCCGATTATCATGGCGGCGATACGGGCGACGGCGTTGCGCCCGGCGGAATACGCCTGCGCGACCCGATTAAAAACGAACAGGCGCTTGTGCGCGCAATCAAAAACAGACTGTACACCATGTTATAACAAACAGCAGGAGCCGACAATAGTATGTCGGCTCCGTTTAATTTTTTTGGATTCGCTTTATTCTTTATCGCTTTGCTTTTCTTTTGCCTCCAAAACCTCACGTACGAGGTAAATCGGCCTGCGCTTGCTCTCCACGTAGGTTTTCGCAAGGTATTCTCCCAGGATTCCCATGCCGAGCAACTGCAAGCCGCCCAAAAAGAGGATTAGCACAACCAGGGTGGCGTAGCCCGGAAAAGCAATGTCAAAAACAAGCTTTTGTATGATCACCACGACCATATAAATGAGCGCAACGAACGCGCTGAGAACGCCGGCAAAGGCAGAAAGCCGTAGCGGCATGGTGGTGAAGGAAATAATGCCGTCGAACGCGAGATTAAACAGCTTAATTGTATTAAACTTTGAAACGCCCGTATGCCGTTCTTTGGCTTTGTAGGGGACGTAGTGCGTATGAAAGCCTACCCAGGAAAAAATACCCTTCGCAAATCGGTTGTGCTCGCCCATGGAGATAATCGCTTCAGCCATGCTGCGGCGCATGGTACGAAAATCGCTTGCACCTTTTACGAATTCGATTTCTGTCAGGCGGTTCATCAGCTTGTAAAAGCCGTTCTTTAAAAATATTGTAACTTTTCCTTCGTTACGGCCCTCCTGGACAGCCGCAACACAGTCGAAGTCGTCGTTGTTATCCAAAAAGCGCACCATCTCTAACGCCATGGCAGGGGGCTGCTGTAAATCCGCGTCAATCAGCGTGATAAAATCACCCTTTGCGTGCTGCAGACCCGCATAGATTGCGCTTTCTTTGCCAAAGTTTCGCGAAAAATGTACGACAGTAATGGACTGCTGTGATTTTTCGCGCAGCGCCTTTAGCTTTTGATAGGTGCCGTCGCTGCTGCCGTCGTCGACAAATACCATTTCATAATCAAACCCGCAGCTGCTGAATTCGCTGACAACCGCATCGTGCATGGCTTCCACATTGTCCACTTCGTTAAAGCAGGGCATAACCAGGGATAGATGCATGGGATGCCTCCTCAAATTTTTTACAGACCAAATAAATTGTGTAAAATTCGCTCAGTGCTGTGTCCGTCACAGGAAGACATGTTTTCGCGGCAAAACGCTTCGATGCGCGCGGGGTCAAAGCCGCCCTCAAAAAGATTGCGGCGGATGGCGGCGATGATATCCTCTGTGCTCCAAACCAGGTCGCCCGGCACAAACTTGAGGTAGGGCGAATAAAAACTGCGCGCGCTGTCGTAGTCTTCAAGGTCATAGGGATAAAAGAGCATCGGCCGCCCGAGGAGTGAATATTCAAAAATCAGGGAGGAGTAATCGGAAATCAATAGATCCGCGGCACATAGCAGGCTCTCAATCGGTAATTGCGCGCCGTCAAAAACGAAGGGCTCCTGCCCGAGAGCGGGTGCCGGGATGCTTTCTTTTGCGCGCGGGTGCGCTTTCAGAATCAATACGCACTTGGAATCAAGCGCTTTGGTCAACTCGGTATAATCCAAAACATTGTCATGGTGCGCCATGCGAACCTGGTCTCCGCGGAATGTTGGCGCATAAAGTACGATTTTGCGCTCGCCGATTTCAGGGAACGCTTCCAGCACACGCCTGCGGCTTTCCGCAACGGCGTCCGGCTGAAAGAAATAATCCGTACGCGGTACGCCCCAGGGCTTCAGGATTTCAGGGCTGCAATTAAATGCTTCGGTCAAAGCAGGGATGATATTCGGCGAGGAAATGGGGATACAGGTGTAGTTTCTGTGGATGGGCAAAAAGCGTACCTGTCGGCGCGTGACACCCCAGGCAAGCGAAAGGGTGGAGTAGCCGAACTGCTTAAATGCGCCGCAGCCGTGCCATAGCTGCACCACCTCGGTACCCTTGCGCGGCTTACAGGAGCTTGTGGGGGCAAAGGTGTCCATTAAAAACAAAACGCGGGCATGGGAATAAATCCACATGAACCGAAACGAACGGCGCTGGCGCTGCGCGCGGGACATTGCCTGCGTTACGGAAAAAAAGAGGCAGGTATAGCCTTCCGCTGTAAGCTTGTCCATCAGCGGAATGAAGTTATCGCCCGGCTCTTTATCAAATTCGGTGGCAAATAAGACCAGCTTCGGATCAACTTTACGCAGGCTGCCGATGCGATACAGCGGCGTCCAAATAAAATGTAAGAGAATCCAGCGCATACATTTTCGTAAAAAGCTCCTAACTTTCTTCATAAACAATCAACACTCTCCTATCATTTTCCCCCATCCGGCGAAACGTTTCGCCATGCTGCATTATACCACAGATAATATTTTAATGCAAATGAAATTTACACCTATATGAAAAACATCATTTTTTCATCGCTGCGTCATTGTATTTACACCAAAGCATGGTATAATGAAACCATATCATCCGAAGGAGTGTAACAATGCATCACATTCTGTTTGTCGACGATGAAGATGCCATCCGCGAAGGCTTTGCGGAATATGCAGGCTTTTTGGGCTATGAGGTTACGCAGGCAAAGGACGGCATGGAGGCTGTTACACTTTGCCGCGAGCAGGATTTTGACGTGATTGTTATGGACATCATGATGCCGCGCATGGACGGTTTTACCGCGTGCAAGGAAATCCGCCGCGAAAAAGATATACCCGTTTTGATGCTTTCGGCGCGCGGCGAGGAATACGATAAGCTGTACGGGTTCGATTTGGGGATAGATGATTATGTGACCAAGCCCTTCTCGCTCAAAGAGGTGATCGCGCGGCTCAATGTGATTGTGCAGCGGCACAAGGCTGTAAAAAACGCTGCCTTTGCGCCGGGCGAAAATGAGGTCTATCGCTTTGGCGGCTTGATGGCTGACGTTACTGCGCGTATTGTGGAAATTGACGGGAAGCGCGCCGAAATGACGCCGAAAGAATATGACCTGCTATTTTATCTGATACGCAACAGACATATTGCGCTCAGCCGCGAAAAGCTGCTGCGCGAGGTCTGGGGCTATGACTTTTTCGGAGAGGATTCAACCGTCAATACGCACATTAAGGTGCTGCGGCAGCACCTTGGCGAATACGAACGCCACATAGTGACCATACGAGGGGTGGGATACCGCTTTGACGTATAATCCGAAGAAAGGGAAAGCAGCTGAACCAACCAAGCCATTTGGTTCCCGCAGCCTTGTTACGCAGAGCTGGGCTTGGCTGACAGGGTTCAGCGCGTTTATTTTAGCGATCCTCTGGGTGCTGCAATTTGCGCTGTTTACACCGTTTTATCAGAGTTTGCGCCGCCGCGAGGTAGAAAAATCGGGTCGCGTTATCGTTGAGGCATATGAAAACAACATCGATTTTACCGAACAGCTTAGCCAGTTCGCCTTCAGCCAGAATCTGCGTATTTTATTAATTGACAGCGAAGGCTGGATCATAGGCAATTTTGACGGCTTTGGCAATATGTTCAGCTTGGGCGGGGGGCGCGCGGAATTCAGCCGCGCGGAATTTGAGAGCTGTAAAGAATTCTTTATGAATAGTAAAAAAAGCGAGTTTTCTTATGTGGTGTCCGGCAATGGAGGGGGGCGCGCCGTATATATTGCGAAGGTTTCGCCCAGCCCCGCAGGCGACCGCTTTCTTTATGTCGGCAGCCCCATTCCGCCCAACGACACCACGGCTTCCGTTATGGCGCGTCAGTTCATGATCATCACCGTGTTGCTAATGCTGCTTTCCGCAGCGATGGCGTGGCTGCTTTCCAAACGCATTTCACAGCCTATTTTGCGCCTTACCAAGTCTGCAAAGGATCTGGCGAAGGGGGCGTTCAGCGCAAAAGCCTCCAGCCGCGACTATACCGAAATTGTGCAGCTGACCGAAGAATTGACCCATGCCACCGAGGAGCTGAACAAGGCGGAGCGTTATCGCCGCGAGCTGCTGGCGAATGTGTCGCATGACCTAAAAACACCGCTGACCATTATCAAATTTTATGCTGAGTTGTTGCGCGATGTATCCGGCGACAACCCCGAAAAGCGCACTGTGCATTGCGAAAAAATTGTAGAGGAAAGCGACAGACTGACCGAGATGGTCAACGAGCTGCTGGAAGTATCGAAGCTTGAACAGACAGAACGCATTGATTTAGAGCCTCTGCGGCTCGACCGGCTGATACGCGGCACGGCGGACCGCTTCAACGCCCTGCAGGAGCGCGAAGGCATGCGGTTTGAGCTTTCCGTCGAGGACAATGTCACCGTTCAGGGCAAGAAAGATTTGCTGGAGCGCGCGGTGTATAATCTGATTGCCAACGCGGTGCGCTTTGCGGGAGACAGCAAATGCGTATGGATTCGCCTGTTCACGATAGAATCCGGCGACCGCAAAACAGCTCGCGCCGAGATAATCGACGCAGGTCCCGGTATTCCGCAAGAGGAATTACCGCATATCTGGGAGCGCTACTATAAGTCGTCGCAGCCGCATCAGCGCGGCATAACGGGCAGCGGACTTGGGCTTTCAATTGTGAAAACCGCTTTGGTTTTGCACCGCGCCAGCTTCGGCGCTTCAAGTCAGGCGGGTAAGGGCAGCACCTTTTGGTTTGAGCTCCCTACTATTTAATGATATGTACCAA
>JAVBSB010000132.1:0-5062 GCA_031547365.1 Oscillospiraceae bacterium
GCAGTAAATGCAGCGCGGTCGTCGGCAGGTACAGCGGCCACTTTCGCGCACAGTTCCGCCGCATTTTCGTAATCAATCAAATCATTAATTGTCTTTAACGCCGCGTCGATATCAACAGTCTGTTGCAATTGCCGCGCCAACAGACCCAGCCTGCCGTTGATGTCGAATAGCGCATCGAGGTTTAGGTTTTTCAGGAATCCGCCACAGGCTTTACTTACCCAAAGCAGCAGCGCGTCCAGGTTTTTCGCTGTGTACAGATGCCGGATGTCGACGCCGAGATACGCGCTGATCTGATCCTGCAGCCAGGGCGTAAAGTCCTGCGCGAACAGGAATTCCCACAAATTATCCAGGAAGGGCGAGAAGTGGTCGGCGAGGAACTGCGCCTTTTCCTGCGTCCAGACCTCGCTGTAATTCACTTCATTGAGGCGTGGGTTGCTCGATTTTGCCGTATCAAGCAGGGCGTAATTCATAAACGTGCGGCAGGGGTAGGTCTGCGGGTTGAACAGCTCTACGATTAGGCCCTCTATGTGGCTTTCGCTTTTCACCAGCTTGTCGATTGCCGCAAGCATTTTGGCGTTCTGTTCCGGCTTTTCAGAGAGTACCGGCGGGCTTGCCTGCGGATTTGTCTTGAAAAACAGATCTGTTATGCTTGTCACCAGAGAATTTAAGTCGCCCGAAAGGTCGATGCCGGTCTGCTGCTTGAGGTAGCCAAGCAGGGTTTGCGGGCTTGCATCTCCAACCAGCCCGCCGGTGAGCAGCTTGCCCAGCTGCAAGCCGTTTTCGCCAAACAGCTTGAAGGTCAGGGCATTTGCGGCCGCGTCGCCGCCGAAGAATCCCGCGATGGAACCCAGCGTACTCTCGCGCACCCCGTCGCCCGGCGCACTCGATGCATCCCCTTCAAAAATGGTGACAAAGTTGTCTTCGTTGCCTGCGGTTGACCCTCTGCCATCGTTGCGGTTGAGGAAAGTTCGGACCAAACTGCCAGCGGGCAGCTGCACAATTTCGAGCATCGGTACGGCAAAAATCCAGACCATGCCCATGCCTGCTGCGTTGAGGATTTTCTCCAGCAGTGGTCCCGCGCCGACCAGACCCGGCAGGCTGTCAACGAAGAGCATTAGATAAAAGTTCATGTCGAGCAACTTGTATTGCAGATGGTCGCCTAAAATGGTGATTAAGCCGTTCAGCGGCGCGCCGCTCATCCCGCCCAGATAAAGCGTCACATCAAGGGTCAGACCGTCCAAAACGTCGTTGACCAGCCTTGGGATGATGCCGCGCTCTGTAACAGCAGCCAGGTTCGGCAGCAGGTCAAGTGCCTTGCCGAGCGGTCGGTAACCTAAACTGTAGGAAATTAACGTTTCGTCGAGCGGCGCCAGCCAGTTAAGAATGGGGTTGAGCAGGCTCTGCGTCAGCATGCGCGAAATGGCAAAGCGCGTGGTTTTTAAGGGTTCGCCACCGGTTTGAATCAGTTCGCCCGCATTGGCGGTGAACCCTGCCATCGCCTGATTTAATTCAGCTTCAGAACAATAAAACAGCTTTTGATCGATGCCAAGCAGCTCGAACAGCGGGATCACCAGCTTGCCGTAGGCATTGACGGCGGTGAGCGACGATTCCAATCCGACGCGCGAATCATATTTCCCGCGCCAGTGTGGAAATCCGCGGTCGTCTTCATAGGATTTGTCGCCCATATACTCGCTTGTGCGCACGTCGGGCAGCATCAATTTGGGCAGTGTGATGGGCGGCATGCCTAAGAACGCCAAAATGTCATTGAACGTGCCGAGCGCGCCCTGAATGATGTCGTTGATGCCACGCGTCACCCCGCCGAGCCCCACAACAATATCGTGATACCATAGGTCATCCTGCTTTTGCGGCGCGGGCTGCCCGGAGTTCACGTACTTTGCGCCGGTCGCCATAGCGGTGATTTGCAGCGGGCTTTCGCTGAACACCGCACCAAGCAGGAACGCCAGTCCGGACATTGAAAACGCCGTTACATCCTCGAAGGCCTGGCGTTTTTGCGCCGGGTCCGTAATGGTTTCTAAGCCGAAATGCAGCTGCGCGTTGAGCTGCTCTACGGTATAATTCTGCCAGGCACTGAGTTGATCACCGCCGGGCATGTTGAAAAGCCAGCTGTAAATATTGCTCAAATAATCGGCGATTTCATTCACATAGGCGGGCGCGCCCGCAGGTATAACGCCGTCCGCTTTGGGCCATTCATTCGGCCAGCACTGCTCCGCAAGACCTTTCGGGGTCAGTTGTGCGCCGAGCAGCAGCTCAATCGGGCTTGCCGCGCCGAAGTCGAACATAGATTTAAACTTGGGTAAGGTGAACAGGTCGTTGACCGTGATGGTATAACGCGACTTATTCGCGATTTGTTCCAGCAAATAGCCCATCGTCAGGTTCAGACCGTTCATGTTCGCAAGGGGGATGTCCTCCAGCAGACCGGAACCGCCCGGGTTGTTTGGGCGTTTCAGCAGCGGCTGCTCCAGCGTGGGCGCGATCTGGTCAGCGATGAGTTTATACAGCCCCAAAATGGTGCCGGGCAGCTTGTCGCCAATTACATGCTCGGAGACCGCGCCGCTGAGCAGCTCAGTCAAGAATGGTCTGACCGCGGCGGATAAATCGAGGTTATTGAATGCGGTATCCACGCTCTGCGTAACGGTCTTTGAAACGGTCTGCTTTGCCTGCGCAACCGCAGGCTTCGGAAGGGTTTCATAGGTATATGCGGCATCAAAATACAGCGCGATCACCGTGTCGCCATAAAGCGCCGCGCCGTCATAGCTGTTGTTTTTGTAGGTGTAATCCGCAATTTCGTAATCAATAAAATCATCGTCTTCGCTCAAAGCTGTGCGCGTGGTGAAGGACTCCAGCAGCTCGCCCGGGATGGTAAAAATCGCTCCGTCGGCAACCTTGAACTTGCTTGCCGGGCGGTCGATCAGATTCCCTTCGGTGCCCCAAAATTCTACCGTCACCGTGTGCTGTGGCGGCATCACCTGATACAAAATCCACGAAAGCATTTGCAGACCGCCCATTTCGCCGGTGTTCACCGCCTCGAACGCCCAGTGCAAAAGATACAGCAGCACGTCCGCGCGGTAAGCCTGAATCCACTGTCGCTCGGCTTTGACGCCTGACGTGTCGTCGATCAGGCGGTCGGTATTCCGCTGTGTTTCGAGAGGCGGCAGGGTGATGATAACGCCTGTGCGCGGGTCAGTGATCTCCAGTTCACCCGAAGAGGTGCGCATTTGCCCAAGCCGGGAAAGAAAGTCACCGTCGAGTGGAGGCAAATTAAATACAGGTTTTTGCATGCCGTCATTTGCTAAACTTTGTGTTTTAGTTTCAGATGTTGCTTTCGTTTTGCTGAAAAGCGCGGCAGCGTTTTGAGAAAAATATTCGCTGGTGAGCAATGTATCCAGCTTATTGATCAGGTTTTCGATGTGCTCATACTTGACATGGAATTCATCTTGCCCAACCTTCAGCACAATGGGCTTATCCAGACCGCGCACGGGCAGCCAGTCGGGATAATCAATGTTTTGTCCGGAGATCAGCTCCCAGTGCAGAGTTTCGTAGTCGGTCAGCAGGTCTTTCAAATAAGCCAAAACCTGCTGCGCCAGCGCAAGCTGAGCTTTTTCTGTGTCCGAAAGTGTAAAAAATGCTTGAACAAGTTGCCAAAGCGCCAATTTGTTGAAATTATACGCATAAGTTTGAGACAGCAGCGTAATTTTATCATAGCTTTTCGCAATGGTTTTCGCGTCGCCCGTGAGCGTACCGATCTGGTCAAAGACCCGGTCACGGATCGCCTGCCGCACGGTGTCAAGATAGGCGCTCCACTCCGGCGGCACGGGTTCTGATGGATAATCCTTCTTAAATTGCCGCAATTTTGCTTCCGCCGTGGCTAGCTCAGATTTGAGTTCGTCATTGGAATACCGCGCAAAATCCAGTGGCTGCAAGCTTAGGCGGTAATCGTTGAAGAAAGCAACGTAGATCGTGATGATATCAATTTTTTGCTGCGCAGTTTTGTAATCAATGATCAGCTGGTTCGCGCCGTTCGGCACAAACGCGCCGTTTTTGTTGGTATAGGTACCGTCGTTGTTCGCAGTCAGCATGGCATAATAGGTGCTGATCGCTGACAAAAATTCATTGCGGTTCGCGTCGTTGGGCGTGGTTTGGTAAACGCTCCACTTTGTTTGCAGCCATTTGTAGGCGTTTTCGGGCGTGCGCAGAGCAGCATCTTTTGCTTGAATGTACACAATTTCCAGCCCGAAACGCTCCTGCAAATTCGTTAAGTAGTCGTATTTTTGTTGGTCGGTTCCGCTGATCGGGTACTCAATATTTTCCCTGCTGGAATTATCCATCGGAGGGGTGAGCGTGTTCGGCACAGCGGGATAATCCACGTTCGTATAGTGATCAATCCAGGCATATGCCGCCTGCGTGTATGTCCAACTGGCGTAGCCGACAGGATCCATTGCGGGGCTCGGCGCGGGCGAAGTTCTTGTATATAGCGCAAAATTTGGCGCAGTGATGTAGGTCAGCGAGCCGTCGTCAATTAGCACGGGCATAGGCACGGTGCCGGTCGGGGTGCGTTCATAAGGCGGGTGGTCTGGATCAGATTTCTGTGCGCCACCCGCCGCATTGAGCGCTGCCAGCTCTGAGGGCGCGGGGTCATAATTCAAGTCGCTTGTCCAGCCGGAAGCCGTCGGTACGCCGCTATAATCCGCCAAAAGCCGCGGGTCAAGCCCCGTCAATGCACTGCGAATCGCCGCGATGGCTTTGGTTGCGGCATTCGGTGTGGTGATGCCATGGGCAGACGACAGCTGTGTGGCAACATTATAGCCCGGAAAATTGATCTGTCCGGCGGTGCTGCCCGTCAGCGCCGCATTCGCCGAAACGACTATTTCATACAGGTCAAGGATTTGCGCGAAGCTTAGCCCGGCTGAGTTGAAGCTGTAGGTCTGGTAGATTGCATTGTATGCCATTGCCGGGTAGGGCGATTTTCCATTAATCGCGTCAGCAATCACAGCCACGAGACCGTCGGCATCGGTGGCGGTCAGCGCCTGCGTGACAATGCCTA
>JAVBSB010000114.1:0-4355 GCA_031547365.1 Oscillospiraceae bacterium
ACGGCGGCGCCGTCGCCGTCAGTCTCGCCGTGGCCGCCATCCCTGAAGGCCTGGTCGCTGTTGTGACCATCGTGCTTTCCATCGGCGTGACAAATCTTTCAAAGAAACGCGCGATCATTCGCAAGCTCACCGCTGTAGAAACGCTGGGCTGCGCACAGGTGATCTGTTCGGATAAAACCGGCACGCTGACACAAAATAAGATGACCGTAATTGAGCATTACGGCGAAGACGAAAAGCTGCTCGCCAGGGCAATGGCGCTGTGCTGCGACGCGGAGTTTACGCCCGACGGCAATACGATTGGGGAGCCGACAGAGGTTGCGCTGATCAACTATGCAAAATCAGTGGGACTTAATAAAGCTGATCTGCAGGCGGAAACACCGCGCGTTGCCGAATGCCCCTTCGATTCCATGCGGAAAATGATGAGTACCCTGCACAAAGCGGGCGACAAAATCGTACAGTACACCAAGGGCGCGCCGGACGAGGTGCTTAAGCGCTGCACAGGCGTGTTGACCCAGAGCGGCGTTGTACCGATGACACAGGAGCGGCTTGATGCAATCCTGAAGGTAAACAAGAGCTTGGCGGACCAGGCGCTGCGTGTACTGGCAGCCGCAACCCGTAGCTACGACGTCCTTCCGAAACAATGCGAAGCACAGGCGATTGAGCAGGAGCTCTGCTTTGTCGGTCTTTGCGGCATGATGGATCCCGTGCGCCCCGAAGTGAAGGACGCAATTGATCAGTGCCGTCTGGCAGGGGTCACCCCCGTGATGATTACAGGTGACCATAGGGATACAGCTATTGCCATTGCCGGGCAGCTGGGCATCCTCAGCGACGGCAAGCGCGCCATTACAGGCGCGGAGCTCAACCATATCAGCGACGAGGAGTTCCGCGACACCGTACAGAATTACGCGGTCTATGCGCGCGTCCAGCCGGAGCACAAGGTCCGCATCGTCAACGCGTGGCGCAGCCGTGGCTATGTAACCGCCATGACAGGCGACGGCGTGAACGACGCGCCCTCCATCAAGAGCGCGGACATCGGCGTCGGCATGGGCATTACAGGTACAGACGTGACGAAAAATGTTGCGGATATGGTGCTCGCAGACGACAACTTCGCAACGATCGTTTCCGCCGTGGGCGAAGGCCGCCGTATATATTCCAATATTCGTAAGGCGATCCAGTTCCTGCTTGGCTCAAACCTCAGTGAGGTGCTGTCCATTTTCATTGCCTCCTTCCTGGGCTTGGTAATTCTAAAACCTACACATTTGCTTTGGATTAATTTGGTTACGGATAGCCTGCCGGCGCTGGCGCTGGGCATGGAAAAACCGGAGCATAACATTATGACGCAAAAGCCGCGCAGCGCGAAGGACGGCATTTTCTCGGGCGGGCTGGGTGTCGACTGCATGTACCAGGGCGTTTTTGTGACGATCATAACCCTTGCGGCGTTTTTCATAGGCGAATTCCTGCAAAACGGCGTCTGGAAGTTTACCAATATCGCCGACGGTATGTGCGCCGAAGGCATGACAATGGCTTTCGTCGCGATGAGCATGGCGGAAATGTTCCATTCATTCAATATGCGCAGCCAGCGCGGCTCCGTCTTCACCATGACGCGCAAAAGCGGCAACAACTGGTGGCTGTGGGGTTCGCTGGTGGCGTCGCTGCTGCTGACGGGCATGGTCGTGTTCGTGCCGTTCCTGCAAAACGCGTTTGAATTCGCAAACACCTTTACCCTGCAGGAATACTTCATTGCCATGGCGCTTGCAATCACGATCATACCGGCGGTCGAAATCGTGAAGTTTTTCCAGCGGTTATCAGCAAAGCGAAAAAAAGCGTAATAGCAGCGGCAACAATATGCAACGAGAGGAGGTGGGAGGATGGCAGATAATAAAAGGTTTGTCAAAGTGGCGCAGAACAAAAAGGCATGGCACGATTACTTCATTATTGAAGAATACGAAGCAGGCATAGCGCTTTGCGGCACCGAGGTTAAGTCAATACGACAGGGGCGCGTAAACCTGAAGGACAGCTGGTGCGGCGTAAAAAACGGCGAGCTGTATGTCAACAACATGCATGTCAGTCCCTATGAACAGGGGAATATCTACAACCGAGACCCAACGCGCCCGCGCAAGCTGCTGATGCATAAGCGAGAGATTATGCGGCTGTTCGGCGAGAGCAAAACGCAGGGCTTGGCCATCATCCCGCTTTCGATTTATTTTAAGGACGGCCGCGCGAAGCTGCAAATCGGGCTGTGTAAAGGCAAAAAGCTTTACGATAAGCGCGAGGCTGCTGCGCAGCACGACGCAAAGCGAGATATTGAGCGCGGGTTTCGGGGAGAACGCGAATGACCTGTAAGACGATTGAACTCGCCGGTGCCGAGCTAACCATTTATGCCCGCGATAATACGCCTGAAATCGACCTTGAGCGCACCTACCCTACTGTGCTTGTAATCCCCGGCGGCGGCTATGGCTTTTGCTCCGCGCGCGAGGGGGAGCCTGTGGCGCTGGCTTTTTTGGCGCAGGGCTGTACGGCTGCCGTGCTGCGCTATACCGTCGCGCCGCAGGGGAGACATCCCACGCAGTTGAACCAAGCCGCTGCCGCGATGGCTTATTTGCGTACAAATGCCGCGGTGTATCATGTTGACCCTGCGCGTGTGTTTGCGTGCGGATTTTCGGCGGGCGGTCATCTCGCCGGCATGCTGGGTACGCTTTGGAAAGAAACGCAAGAAGGCGAACAAGCGAAACCCACTGCCACGATTCTGTGTTATCCGGTGATTTCCGGCGGCGCATGTACCCATGCGTCGAGCTTTCGCAACCTGACGGACAATGACGAAGCGCTTACGCAGGCGCTATCACTGGAACAGCGCGTCGATAGCGATGCCGCGCCCGCATTCATCTGGGCAACGGCGGACGACGGCACCGTGCCTGCAATCAATTCCATTCTCTATGCGCAGGCGCTGGCGCGGCAAGGAATTCCCTATGCGCTGCATATTTTTCCATCCGGCAGACATGGGCTGTCCATGGCAAGCGAATTGACTAACTCGCCGAATCCGGAGGCGGCGCAATGGTTTGATTTGGCAATGCAATGGATTCGACGTTTCTGATGAGGGATTTCGCTTGATAAAGCGACTAAACATGATGCAAGTGAATATAATAAAGGATGGTATATCATGAACGTCACAAAAAAAATTCTGAGCATCTTCTTGGCAGCCCTGCTGCTTTGCGGCGCAGTGAGTGTCGGCGTCAGCGCGGCGGCTTCTACCGCAAAATCATATGCATCGCAAGAAGGCATACTGGAGACCGCTCTGCGCAGCTTTATTAAAAACGTAGACTGGGGAAAAATTACAGAAACACAGACGACCTGGCTGATTAAAACACTGACCACGATGAAAACGCTGGGCATTAACTATGACTCCATTTTAGAAACGGTTTCACCCTACCTGCCCATGTCGGTCAAGGCTGCGCTGCATGATGCCGGCCTTGCCGAATATCCAATCTGGGAGCGCGATATGCTCATGTATTTCGTATTCCGGTACCTGCTGTTCGGCTGGGTCTGGATGTAATAGCAAAGCTTACAAAAGCCCTTACATGGGGCTGAAAGGATTTCGACGGGGATTTTGATCCATGGCAAGCGAGCAGCGGCGCGGACCCGCTATAACAAGCCGCAGTTTAGAAATAAACGACAACGATTATCAACTTCTTGCTGCTTAAGGGATTTAATTCTTAGAATTTAGTTCTTTTTAACCTTAACCGGTGGCAGTCGTCTTGCCCGGGAGTCCTGCGGCCCGGAACAAGGCGTCATTTAGCAGGGCACGTGCACGGACGGGACGCCTTGCCCTCCGTCATGAAGATACACGGCTACCGTAGCGCGCGGTCTTTCTGTCGGCGGCGCGTGAGGGGAATCTTAACGACAGAATACGCTCGTAGAAACCCATGCGGATAGGTCTTCGGACGCGGTTTCGATTACCGCCAGCTCCACCAATCCCAAAGAGACGACACGAACCCAAGTAATGATTGCAGAAAAAAGTTCTGCAACATTAACTTGGGTTCGTGTTTGTTATTTCTTTAGTTCAGTTTATTCGTAGGGGACGCCGGACGGCCACCAGTTGGGTACGGTCGTAGCTGCCGTTGTCTTGGTCGTTGTCGATTTCGTGGAAGCCGGACCGGGATAGACATATTTGGAATATGGGGCTTTTGTGGTGGTTGTTGTCGTAGAGGTTGAGGAAGTGGAGGTTGTGCTGTCAGTAGACGAGGTGGTGGTCGTTGTTGTCGTGGTTGAGAATGTATTTACAGGCTTCGGTTCGGTATAAATCTGGTAATTCTGCTGGTTATACGTCGGGTAATTATTGACGGGGTAAGCAACCGTTG
>JAVBSB010000103.1:0-5417 GCA_031547365.1 Oscillospiraceae bacterium
GAAGACGATTATGACGAAGCAGCGCTCGCAAAAAAGGTCTACGGCGCGGATTCACCTTGGGATATCGAAAGCGACCGCTGGCGCAGCTTATACAACAATGGTCTGATGGCCGACTTTAGTATATACGGATGATAGGAGAGCTAAAAATGAAACGCATCGCAATTTCATTACTCGCATTGGCGCTGCTGCTTTGTGCCTGCGGTCAGGCCTCGCCCGAGCCTGTTTTAAAAACAAAAGCCACCGAGGCTTCGTTCGTCGAGATGCCGCCGCTGATGGAAAACGAGCTGATCATTGACAACGTCTCTGTGAATGACGTTACTAAGCGCTTCGGCGCATACCAGTGCGTGGAGGCGGCTGCATTGGAAATGTATGCGGGTACAGTTAGGCTGCGGTATGATGCCATGCAAATTGAGCTTTATAGCGGCGAATATTCTTTCTTCAAAAATTATGACTGGGAAAGCCACACAGAGGATCTGCAGGGTGAGCAAAAGAATTTAAAGCTGACAAAAGCCGATAAAGCCATTCAGGCACGGGTGAGTGAGATATTATGGACAGACGCGGCGGTCATCGGTCCGCGGGGTATCCAAATCGGCGACAAAGCGGAAAAGGTATTTGACAGCTACCTGGACTTGCGAAAAAAATATCCGGCCAACGACACGGATGAAAGAGCGATTATTTATGATGTAAGCGACATCGACAGCTCGCCCAACACATACCCGACAGAGGGATTTTATATCACCCGCGAAAACGATTGGGGCGAAAGCAAGATTACGTATGATTACCGCATCTGCTATAGCTGCCCTAACATGGAGTATTGGATGGAATACTCAAGCTTTTACATCAAAGACGGCAAGGTGGTTGCAATGCAACAGGGCGGCTACGAGGGCTGCTAAAACGATTCGGCAATATAAGCAGCAATACATCACAAATTATACTACTCCTCCATAGAACAACAGACACTGTGAGTACCACCGCTCTGCGGTACTCCCTCAGTCACGCCTTTGGCGTGCCAGCTCCCTCACGAGGGAGCCTGGATCTTCGCAAAGTCTTTGCTTTCGGAAACAAGCCCCCGGCTCCCTCGGGAGGGAGCTGCCGCCTCGGGCGGCTGAGGGAGTACGCCGGAGGTGCTGTTCGCCTGTTTTATAGAATAATAGTATTATACATAGCATGGCTGACAGTACAAACATAGCGGCGCCGAAGCATCTGCTTGCTCCGGCGCCGCTATGTTTTTAAAGCGGTTCTGCTTTGATTTATTTCAGCGGCAGCCAAATCCAGCCGAAGACAAAAATGACCAGCAGCCATTGCCAAAAGCTGTATTTTACAGTCACGGTGATGCTGCTTTTTCCATAGGGTGTTGTCGCGGTGATCACCGTGGTGCCGGGGCGCTTGGCTAAAATATTGCCGTTATTGTCGATGGTCGCAACGCTCTTGTTGCTGCTTTCATAGGATATGGCATCCTCCGCTGTAATTTTTCCGCTGTGACGGGGATTTAAGATTGTGAAATTCTTAGGTATTACAATTTCGGGCGGAGGCAACGGCGCAGTCTCAACAGTAATGGAGCCCAGCTTATTCGCGCCCAGCGTCGCGTTGAAAATACCGCCGTTGTTCGCGAATTGAATGCTGGACTTGGCTTTCGCAGCAGCGTCGCCCTTGCTGGCGGACAGCTGGAGATATACATCGTAATCCCCCAAGGCCAAAGAAGCGGGCAGCGGTAGAGAGAATGAATAATTGTAAGTGCTGCAGCTTTTTAGGTCCGCAGCGTTCAGGCTCACGTCATAGGACTCGACAACGCTACCGCTTTGCACCAGGTGCACCTGCGCGGTGGGGTTATGCAGTATGTTGGCGAAGCCGGTGTTTTCAATTTTTCCGCTCAGCTCTAAATTGCTGCCTGCATAGGGCTTTGCTGAAAGCAGGCTTTGGCGCAAGACAAGGCGGTAGCCTAAGTGCGCCCGAATGAAGTCGTGGCAGCTTTTGCCGTAAAAAGCAGAGTTATTCGGAAACCAGGGCTTTTCATACGCGGCGGAATAGGTGTACTGGTCATAACCAAAGTAGGTATTGCCGCCGTCGCCTATTTTCGGAACGCCGCTGTGCAAAAAGTTGATGTGCGTCTGATACATCTCGGGCAGGGCGTTTTGCGGAAGCTGCACGGTGGCGCCGCTTTCCACGATCCAAGACCACGCACTGCCGTATTCACCGCCATAGGTGGCGTGCTCGGTTTGCTTATAAAGGAACTGAATTTCTTCCGCGCGGTCAGACCAGGTGCCCAGGTCATTGTCAGAATTCATATAGCCGTCGTTAAACATGCTAAGGCGATAGGCCTTCGTGCCTTTTTGGGTAACAACGTCCTTTAGCTGTGCCCTTGTCACGCCAAGGTAATTCGCGATATACCCGGGCGTGCGCAGCATGAGAATCATGGACTCGGGCGTGTTGTCAAGGTAGGCGTCAATGATACGATTCACATATTCCGAGCCGGTATATTCAGAGCTATGCATTTCGCCGAATACGCCGACAATTCCGCATTCAAAGCCAAGCACGATGTCGTCAAAGCGGCTTACCACCTCGCACAGCTGCCTGATGTGGGTCAAAATCATCTCAAAATTCGCAGGCTCACAGCCCGCAACGCCGTCCCAGTCATAGACGAAACGGATCAGCGCGGAGCCGCCGTTTTGCCGCAGGGTAGTCAGCCCCTGCTCCAGCGCGCTCAGCGCAGCGGCTGTAATTGGCTTATCAACGCCGCCCACTTTAGATGCCGCTGCCGGGCTGTTACCTGCCGAAAAGCGATTGAGGTTGACATAATACCAGGCAAATCCGCTGGTGACATGGATTGGGGTGGAACCGGTTTCCGTCAGCATAATAGAGCCGTCCGCCGCGTAGCCGTTGTTGACAAAGCCCATGTGCGGGTTTTTTAGTTCCTGCGTCGACTCCGTGTAGTCAAGACCGGAATCCCTCGTTGTATCTGCAGCTGATACCGCAGTTGGAGCCGCCAAAAACAGCAGACATGCCGCCAAAGCAATCGCGAATAGCTTTTTCATGAGACCAACCTCCAAGTGTATTTTGTTTGCCACGCATATTCTATCATATCTATTCAGGCATTGCAACAGTATAGAAAGAAAACCCCTGAGATACAAGGGCTTTCTTGTAATATATTTGCTACAATCCAAAGATGAGCCGATTATAACAGGCTAGCGATGGAGTCCCAAATGCCTTGCAGATCAAACGAACTGAACAGCTCAGAAATCCAATTCAAAAGCTCCGTCAAATACGCAGTCAACGTTTCCATATCAGTGCTCCTCTCTATATTATTTCATTCAAAGTCATTGCGTTTTCGCCGGTTTAACGCATTTGCCTTCCATTTTGGGCATTTTGCCTTCTGCAATGACCTTCAGCTGTTCGTTGTATTGCGCTTTCGTAATTTTGCCGTCAGCCAGCTCTTTCTTCAGGCGCTCCTGCATCTTGGTCTTCATTTCGGCTTTTTGCGCGTCGGTCAGTTCCTTCTTCGGCTTGGTATCAGCGGCCTTTCTTGTTTTGTTCGTTGCGGAAACGGTGGTCGGTTTTGCGCTTGAGGCAGTACTTTTTCCAGCTGCATAAGCAGTGCTTACGCCCATTGTAGCGATGATTGCGAGTGCGCATGGGATAGCTAAAATCCTCTTGGTTAAATGTTTATTTTTCATAATTATGGTTCCTTTCGTTGTTAATATGAAATCATTTTGTCGGGCTGCTCTGTGCATGCATTTATAGCTGCTGTAAATGTCATCGTATCATTGTTCCCCCTCCTTTCTTTTCGGTGATATTATTGTAACCCGATCTTCTGTCGTATCGTTGTCGGAAGCCTGAACAATAAGTGAATTCGGAATGAATAAAAACGCCGACCCTTCACGAACAGCCCTCCCAAGACAGAGTGTAGAAAAATCAACCTTAATTGTATTGCTTTTTGTTGAAATTTATCTCATAATATATAATGTATAGTTAGATAAAAGGTATATGGAGGCCGCAAGCTGATATGCCAAAGAAAACAGTTTACGCTTATTCTGAACAATGGCTAAAAGACGAAGACGGCACGCTGCGTAGAGCTTATCGCTTCACGGCTTCAGAGCCGAAAAAAAAAGGATCGAGGTTAATTGTTGCCGTCGACGATATCTGCAGCAGCGAGAGCGAGGCGCGCGCGCTTGTAGATTTTTTTCGCCGCAACGAGATTTCCTCCCATCATGTGATGGATGTGCTGGAGGATTGGGTCATAAAATAACACCGCATCATAATGATGCGGCATTTATTCTTAATTCTTTATTCTGCTCAACCTATTTCGTCATATTTTTTCGCCCAGGTCTGCACCGCAGCTAAGTCATACTGCTGCGGAATGCGCAGCGCCTGTTTTTTCAGTCTCTGGCTGCGCAGCAACCGCCTCGCCATGCCCAACAGAATCGGCAGTCTTGATGCGCCGCGCAAGCCGCGCGTCACCAGCTCCGGCAGGGTGAACGACAGCTCCTGCCCGCTGCGTATCTTCACCATGTCACTGCCAACAAGCAATTTTTGATCAAACATGAAGTCCATCTGCTCCGGCTTTAGCGTCATAAGATAATTTTTCAGCACATCCAGCATGGCGTTGCGCGCGCCAATGCGTTGAAAATAAGCCACTTGGTACGGCCAAAGCGCCTGCGTTGCACATGTGCTGTCCAACTGCACCGTTTCAGCCAGCAGCACTCCCGCACGAATGGCATTCGTGATACCAGAGCCAATCAGCGGAATTGTCATGCCCGCGCTGTCGCCAACCGCAGCATAGCCGTCCGCCACCATGCGGCTGATCGCACGCCGAACAGGGATTCTAACAACCTGACCGCCGCGCAAAATTTCGTCGCCCATCTCAGGATGACGAGCCAACAATCCATTGCGAATTTCTTCGGCATATTGACGGTCGGTGTTCTCAAACGAGCCGCATAACAGGTCGACAAAGCCTTCTTCGCGGGCAATCCACGTAATGCATTTTCGGTTCTGCTGAAAAAAATACACGCTGAATCGGTTATTATCAAGCGGAGATTTGCCGCTTTCGCTAAAAAACGCACGGTACACCGTAAAGTATTGATCCCTGCGAAATTCGCGTGGTATGCCCCACTGCGCAGGCAACTGCGTACGCACCGGGGAATTCATGCCTGCCGCGTCAATCACGAGGTCGGCGCGCAGCTCACTGCTGCCGTTTTGATCCGCTACAACCAGACCCGCTACGCGATCCATCTCGATGATCGGCGCTTTGACTGCCGATTCAAAGGCAAACCGCACACCGCAATCCCGCGCATATGCAATTAGATGTCGTAAAACATCGCGGCGCTCCATTTGCATTTCAACAAGAATCTCAGGCGGAACATGCGCGCGGATGCCCGTGTTGCAGGATGGCGTAAAAAAAGTCATGTCCTGCGCGACGCAGT
>JAVBSB010000061.1:0-6286 GCA_031547365.1 Oscillospiraceae bacterium
CTCCACGCCTCTACGTCTATACTCTTAACCTTTAAGTCTGCCAGGTCGCCTGAGCAGCATTCCAGCGTGCGCACGGGAATATCCAGCGAGCGGAACAGCTCCACTGTATAAGCGTACATTTTGCGGAACCAGTCCATGCTGTCCTCCGGCTCGCATACCACGATCATTTCCTGCTTTTCAAACTGGTGTATACGGTATACCCCGCGCTCTTCAATGCCGTGCGCGCCGACCTCTTTTCTAAAACAGGGCGAATAGCTCGTCAGGCACTGCGGCAGGCTTTCCTTCGCGTTAATTGTATCGATGAATTTCCCGATCATGCTGTGCTCGCTCGTGCCAATGAGGTAGAGGTCTTCACCCTCAATTTTATACATCATATTTTCCATTTCGGCAAAGCTCATTACGCCCGCAACCACGTTGCCGCGGATCATGAACGGCGGAATGCAATACGTAAAGCCTTTGTCGATCATGAAGTCCCGCGCATAGCTCAGCACCGCCGAGTGCAATCTTGCAATGTCGCCCATCAGGTAGTAGAAGCCGTTGCCGCTGGTCTTGCGCGCGCTGTCCAGCTCCAACCCCGCAAAGCGCTCCATAATTTCCGCGTGGTAAGGGATTTCAAACTCCGGCACAGCCGCCTCGCCAAAGCGCTCAAGCTCCACGTTCTCGCCGTCGTCGCGGCCAATCGGCACGCTGTCGTCTATCATGTTCGGCAGCACCATCATAATCTCGCGCACGGCGGCTGCAAGCTCCTTCTCTTTTTCGCCCAGGGCGGCAAGCTGCTCGCCCATCGCCGCGATTTCGGCTTTTTTCGCTTCCGCCTCGTCGAACTGCTTTTGACCCATCAGCTTGCCGATTTCTTTGCTGCCCGCGTTGCGCTGCGCCCGTAAGGCTTCCGCCTGCGCCAGCGCCGCGCGGTATTCAATGTCCAGCGCAACCACCCTGTCCACCAGCGGCAGCTTGTTATCCTGAAACTTTTTACGAATGTTCTCTTTTACTGCCTCCGTATTCGCGCGTACAAATTTAATGTCAAGCATGGATGCTTCCTCCAATTATAAGCTTTGGCTGTTTTTCCTTGCTTTATGCTGATTTTCCGTCCGCCACAGCAAAGCGATTTAAAAGTTCTTTTGGTTACTTTTCTTTCAAGAAAAGTAACTTATTCTTTGCCGCACAAAGCCTCCGCCATTTGCTTAAGCTCTTCCCGGCTGTAAAAATCAACGACCAGCTGCCCCTTGTTGCCGCCTTTTGTAAGTACCTTCACCTTTCTGCCGAGCGCTTCGCTGATGCTGAGCTGCACTTCCTCATAAAAGGTCTGTGTACGCGCCTCGCCCGGGAAGATGATGTCGATCAATTCGCTTTTGCTTTTCTGCTCCACCGGGATTTTCATGGCTTCGTTGCGCTGTTTAACCAGCTGTTCGCATTCGCGCACGTTGAGCGCTTTGTCCGCGATTTCCAGCGCAATCGGCGTGATGTCGCCGCCGTTTTCCAGCGCCATAAGCGCGCGGGCGTGTCCCTGGGTGATGGCTTGGTCCCGCACAAGCTCCTGTACTGCGCCGGGCAGCTTAAGCAGGCGCAGCGCGTTGGCGACAACGGAGCGTGATTTTCCCAGCCGCCGCGCAACCTCGTCCTGCGTAAGATTATATTCCTCCATTAGGCTTTGGTATCCCTTGGCTTCTTCCATGGGGTTCAGGTCTTCGCGCTGCAGGTTTTCGATCAGCGCGGCGACCATGGTCTCCTCGTCGCCCAGCTCGCGGATCACCACCGGAATTTCGCTTAAACCTGCGGCTCTTGCGGCGCGCCATCTGCGCTCGCCCGCAATAATTTGATAAGCGCCGCCAGGCATTGGCCGCACCAAAATCGGCTGCAAAACACCGTGTTCCGCAATGCTGTTGCTCAGCTCCGCCAGGGAACTCTCATCAAAATCCTGCCGCGGCTGCTCCCTGTTTGGTTCGACCTCCATAATGGGCAGCACAACCGCGCCCTCGTTTAGACCATTGTCGTCAAACAGGCTGTCCAGCCCTCTGCCAAGTCCGCCCTTTTTTACAGGCATTGCAAATTCTCCTTCGCTTTTCTGTGCTTTCGCTTATGCAAATTTTATGCAGTTGCCCTGGCGTTGTTGTTGCTCAGGAATTCTTTCGCAAGCTCCGCATAGGCGATTGTCCCGCGCGAAAGGCTGTCGTAATACATTGCGGGCTGCCCAAAGCTCGGCGCTTCGCTGAGCCGCACGTTGCGCGGTATTACAGTAGAATACACCCTGCGCGGGAAAAAGCGCTTTACCTCGTCTACCACAGCCTGCGTCAGGTTCAGCCTGCCGTCGTACATCGTCAGCACCACGCCCTCCACGTCAATCAGAGGGTTCCATAAGCGCTTGACCTGCCGCACCGTGCTCATCAGCTGCGACAAGCCCTCCAGCGCAAAATATTCGCACTGAATCGGCACCATCACCGTATCGCTTGCGCAAAGCGCATTAATCGTAATCAGCCCCAGCGCAGGCGGGCAATCCATTAAAATAAAATCAAAGTCGTCCCGCACCAGCGCAAGCGCATGCTTCAGCTTGCTTTCGCGCTGTTGCAGCTCCACCAGCTCAAGCTCGGCGCCCGCAAGGTTCATGCTGCTGGGCAGCAGCCATACATTCGTAAATTGTGTAGGCAGTATCGCTTCTCCGGCTTTTTGCCCGCCGATCAGCACCTCATAGCTGGAGCTGG
Source organism: Oscillospiraceae bacterium (assembly GCA_031547365.1). Classification (GTDB taxonomy): domain Bacteria; phylum Bacillota; class Clostridia; order Oscillospirales; family Acutalibacteraceae; genus WRMQ01. The sequence continues at coordinate 2,700 of JAVBSB010000061.1, forward strand.
TCAGCTTCTTTTTGTTGATGCCCAGACCCGTTGTGGCGTTGCCCTGCGGATCAATATCCGCCAGCAATACGCGGTACCCCTGCGAACCGATGGCCGCCGCTAAATTGACCGCCGTTGTGGTCTTACCCACCCCGCCTTTTTGGTTCACAATCGCTACTACCTTGCCCATTCACACACACAATCCTTTCCAAGCGAAAAATACTGTCCAAGTTGCATTATAACATTGAGTCCCAAAAAGCGCAACTATTTTCTTAGAAAAAGAATCGGCAAACGGACAAGCGATTGCTCGCCTGCCCGTTCGCCGGATGATGTGGGGGTGTGAAAGAGAAAAGAAGATATCAAAAATAAAGAATGGGAGAATGGGCGCAAATATAAGTTGTATTTACAACAAATTGTTTCACGTGAAACACAGCGTTGGAATTACAACATTAACCTGCCTTTTGCCGTTCCTCCCGCTGGACGAGGATACTTTCTTTGGGGATACGCACGGTAAAAATCACGTACTCGTCGCTTTCTGTTTTTTCACTGACTGCTGCAATTCCGCTGTGGCGCATGGCATCCACTGCATGGTGTATGGTGTTGACGAACAAGCGCACGTCGCGCACAAGACCGATGGTTGGTCGCTTTGGCGGCTTTGGGGCGGCGCAGAGCGCTTCGACCAGGCGGTCAGTCTCCTGCACGTTGAGATGGCTTGCAATTACTGCGGAAAGCACCTGTTGCCGGGTGGCGGGCGCTTCGAGGCGCAGCAGCGCGCGGGCATGCCGTTCCGTGAGACCGGCGCCTGTAATTTGTACGCGCATGTGGGGTGATATCTTAAGCAGCCGCAGCTTGTTTGAAAGCGTACTGGGCGCAAGCCCGAGCGTTTTTGCCATTTGTTCCTGTGAAAGATGGCACAGCTCCATCAGCTTCGCGATTCCTTCGGCTTCTTCAAAAAAACCGAGGTCCTGCCTTTGCAGGTTTTCTACCAGCGCAAGCACGGCGGAACGCTCGTCGCTCACCTCTGTCAGCAGGCAAGGAATTTCGTTGAGTCCCGCTATTTGCGCGGCGCGCAGCCTGCGTTCGCCCGCGATCAGCTCGTAGCCGCCCTGAATCCGCCGCACGGTCAGCGGCTGCAGTATGCCGTTTTCTTTTATGCTGTCGGCAAGACCCTGCAGCTCAAGGGGATCAAACTGGCGGCGCGGCTGGTTGGGGTTCGGAACGATTTCTTTTGCTTTAAGCATCAAAACAACGCTGGGCTTTTTCGCTTTCGCTCGCATTTTGCAGACCTCCAATTTTGATAGGCTGTCCCCTTCCATCCCTTATGGCTTCCCTTCGCTTTATTGCATTGTATCACTAAACATATGTAATGTCCAGAATTTTCCATCGCAAGTTTCACCAATATTTGCATAAAAAAACCGCTATAGCGGTTTCTTCTTTATAAGTCCGTAATTTCGCGGGTATACGGGCGGTGTCGGCGCTTTTTTTCGGAGAATAATCCGCGTTCGCCCGCCATATACTGTGTCTTCGCTGTGTACGCGCTCCAGCTGCGCCCCCAGCGCTTCGATGGCGTTTTCTGCGCCGCGCAATTCCCGCTCCGCTTTTTCCGCCGTGCCTTTGTAGGCGGCAAACACACCGCCGATCTTTACAAAGGGCAAGCACAGCTCGCACAACACAGGTAATGCAGCCACCGCGCGCGCCGTTACAACGTCGAATGCTTCGCGGTACGCGCGTTCATGCGCAGCCTGCTCTGCGCGTTCATTGAGCACCCGCACGGTCAGCTCCAGCTCCCGCGCCAGCAACGCGAGAAACTGCGCTTTTTTCGCTGTGGCTTCGAGCAGCGTCACCTGCAGGTCAGGACGCGCAATTTTCAGCGGCACGCCCGGAAAGCCCGCGCCGGAACCGACGTCCAGCAGGCTCGCCCCCTGCGCAATCGAAAGCTCATCCCCCAGCAGGGCAAGGCTGTCCTCAAAATGCTTTTGCCGTATTTCCTCCGGCGCGGTAATCGCCGTCAGGTTATACTTTGCGTTTTCGCGCAGCAGGATGGATGCGTATTGTTCGAACATAGAGCCTCCTTATGGAGATGCGCTGCGGTTATTCTTGTCCGTCACAGCGAAGCGGTTTAAAGTTTCTTTGGTTACTTTCTTTTCACAGACAGCAACAGCGCCGTCACGTCTGCGGGATTGACGCCGGATATACGTGCCGCCTGACCGAGGGTTTCCGGCTGGATTTTCGCAAGCTTTTCGCGCGCCTCCAGGCGCAGGGAGGTAAGAGCCGCATAATCGATGCCGCGCGGAAGCGCAACCTCCTCCAGGCGGTTGATTTCACGCACCTGGGCCTCCTGCCGTTTGAGGTATCCTTCGTATTTGATATCGGTTTCTGCGGTGGCAATAACCGCGTCCGGAAGGACGGGGCGTGTCGGATCAAAGGGAGTCAGCAGGGCGTAGTTCAGCTGCGGACGGCGCAAAAGCTCCGCAAGGGTAACAGCGCCTGTAAGCGCCGAGCTGCCGGATTGCTCCAGCAAATCGTTGAGGGCAGGGGAGGGCGCAACGCGTACAGACAGCGCGCGCTTCTTTTCGGCTTCGATTTGCGCTTGCTTATGCAGAAACGCTTCGTAACGTTCTTCGGAGATTAAGCCCAGCCGGTATCCGTAGGGCGTAAGGCGGCGGTCGGCGGTGTCGTGGCGCAACAGCAGGCGGTACTCCGCCCGGGAGGTCATCATGCGGTAAGGCTCGTTACAGCCCTTCGTAACCAGGTCGTCGATGAGCGTGCCGATATAAGCCTCGCTGCGCCGCAGGATGAACGGCGCTTTGCCCTGTACGCGGTGCGCGGCGTTAACGCCCGCAACAAAGCCCTGCGCGGCGGCCTCCTCGTATCCGCTGGAGCCGTTGAATTGCCCCGCGCCGAATAAGCCCTGCCACGCAATGCATTCCATTGTGGGGCGCAAAGCAAGCGGATCAACGCAGTCGTACTCAATGGCATAGGCGGGGCGCATGACCTCGCAATGCTCCAACCCTGCAATGGTGTGCAGAAATTGCAGCTGCACATCCTCCGGCAGAGAGGACGACACGCCCTGCAAATACATTTCCTGCGTATCGTTTCCGCAGGGTTCAATAAATAACGGATGCCGCAGCTTATCCGCAAAGCGCACAACCTTATCCTCTATGCTCGGGCAATAGCGCGGACCGACCCCTTCAATCGCCCCGCCATATAAAGGAGAGCGATGCAGGTTCTCCATAATCACCCGCTTTGTTTCTTCGTTTGTATAGGTGAGATAGCACATTTTACCCTGGCGGGGCGGGTGCGCCGCTTCAAAGGCAAAGGACACAGCTTCTCTGTCGCCGGGCTGCGGGGTCGTTTTTGTTAAGTCCACACTGCGCAGATGCACGCGCGCAGGCGTGCCTGTCTTAAAGCGGCGCAGCGGCAGATTCAGCTTTTTTAAAGATTCGCCGAGCTGCACGGCAGGCGGCATTCCGTCCGGTCCACCCTCGTAGTTTAATTCGCCTATATGTACCCGCCCGCACAAAAACGTCCCCGTGGCTATAATGACGCACTGCGCCGCGTATTCTACGCCGGTTCTTGTTGTGACACGCCAGGACGGAGGTACATCT
>JAVBSB010000045.1:0-6366 GCA_031547365.1 Oscillospiraceae bacterium
AAAGGAATTGGCGGAGAAACAAAAAATGCCCCCTCATTATATAGAGGGAGCAAAAGTTTTAATATTGTTTATTTTATTGTGCGTTGCGCAAATAAACGGAAATTCCGTCAACAGTAGCCTGTGCAAGAATATTCTGGTACGTTTCGCTTTGGAGCACACGGCATTCGGTTAAATTGGAACCAAAACCGTATTCTACCAAAATGGCGGGGCATTCTTCAATGCGGCAGACCTCGAAGGGGTAAAACTTTGCGCCGCGGTCCACGCGGGAACGCATATCGCTGTAGTTGCTGATGCCGTTACCCGAGATATAAATGCTGTTTTTATATGCCTGCACGATGCTGGCTTGCACGGCTTTTGCGAGGGGCTGCCCATAAGCCTTATAATAAAAAGCGGAAGTTCCTGAGGGCGACGAGGTTTCCGAAGAATCGCTGTGTACGGAAATGAACAAATCGGGGTTGCGGTCACGGGTCATTCTGACGCGCTCAGCAGGGGAGACATAAAGATCGGACGTGCGGGTCATGTATACGTTAGCGCCTGCGGCTTCCAGCTTTTTCTTAAGCCTGGTTGCAACGGATAGCGTAAAATATTTTTCGGACTTATAGGTAGCGTGCGAGGCGGCATAAGGCGCGCCGCTGTCTGATCCGCCGTGTCCCGCGTCGATCCAAATGTCCGCGCCCTTGAGTGTCGCGGGCGGTTTCGGGCGCAAACTGATGACCAGCTTGTTGTCCTTATAAGTTGCCTTGTAGCCGTAAAACTTACCTGCGTTTTTTAAGGTTATTTTAAGCGTGACGGTGTGCTCGCTTGTGTTTCGGCTCCACTCTGCCGCAGCGGCAAGCGGAAAGCTGCTTGCGTTTACAGAGCCGGAATAGTTATCCGTATGGTAGAAGGTGATCGTAATACCGGTGGCGTTGTAGCTCGAAACGCCGTGCGCATAACCGGCAAAGCCTTCGCTTGAAGTATATTTTTGCCCGGTTAAATCGACGCTGAAGGGCATTTTCCAGTCGACACCAAAGCTCATTTCTAAAGCGCCGCCGCTCATTTTGCTGCTTGCGCGCAGGCGGTTCAACGGCAGCTTATAGCCCTTGCTGATCTCTTTTAAGTCACTGGACTTGATCCGCTTACCGGAAGTAAGCATGTAATACGTGGAATTGTCAATTTTCTGGGTGCCTTTGATATAATCAAACGTGCCTGCCAACAACGGAGAGACTGTGGGATTCGATTTGGTATCACTCGAAGTGTTGAGACGCGCATTTGCGTAAGCAGCTACGATTTCCACCATCTGAGCCGTGCCAAGACCGTTGTTGCTGTAAGGCGTGAGCAGCTTGGACGTGGACGGATAGGTGGTTTCAGGCTTTGTGCCTTCCGCGGTTGTTGTAGTGGGTTTGGTTGTGGATGTGCTCGGCGCAGTGGTGCTGCCCCCGGATGAAGTGCGGGTGGTCGCGTCGGAAGCGCCGCCGGAGGTTGTGCTGCCGCCCGATGTTGTTGACTTCGCGCTTGAGGTTGACGATGTGCTGCTTGCGGAAGTCGATTTTGCGCCGGTGGTGGTGGAGCCGCCTGATGAAGTCGATTTCGTGCCAGTCGAAGTGCCGGAACCTTTATCAGCGGTTGTTGCGACAGCTGTTGGCGTATCAATAATGACCTCGGGAATTACAGTTACAAGCGCGCCGTTCATCTTGTTGCTGATGCCCTGATAGGTTGCCCTGAAGACGAGCGTGCCAACAACCAATTTTGATGTGTTTGTTTTAGGCAGCTTGAAGATGCCCGTCTATTGGATAAAGGCGGAATCCTATTCCTGGAGTCCTTCCTCGCTTTCGCTCGAAGCGCCGCCGGGCTGCAGCTTAATTTCTTGCGAGCCCAATGAGGCTTTTACAACCGCGCCGCGGCGCGCAACCGCTCCGACGACCATATCAATCCCGCCGACAGTTTCTATGCCGCCGCGCGGGCTGACGCTTTCGAGTACGGTGACGACATAGACGACTTTGACTGTATAAGTTTTATTTTGATGCTCAAAGCGGAAGACATTGTCGCTGCCTGCTTTAAGAGGCATATCCATCGAAAAGTCGCCGCTTTCGTTGCGCGTAACCGCTTTGCCGTTACAGGTAAGCTCAAACAGCGGGCTGCTCCCGCCGCGGAAGGTGATGGTTGGTTTTTCGGTGCGTACGGTCTGCTCGGACTTGACCTTGCTTACGGGCTTTGTGAGATAAAACGGCTTGGTTGCGTTGATCAAATCCAATGTTCCCTTGTAGAACTTGACCAGCAGCTGACACGCCTCCTCGTTTTTAGGCATATAGTCGGCGGACTGCAGCATCAGCGGGATTTTATTTGCGCTTTGCAACGCTGCGAGAAATTTTGTGGTCTCTTGCAGTGTACCATTCGGAATGGAGCTCTTAATGTCAAGCAGCACATTGACCGGTGTATCGCCCGCAAGCTGTTTTGACCATTCTTTCAGCTTTGGCATGCTTTTGAGATCAGCGTGCAATAACAGCTCCGCGTTTTGCAATGAATCCGCAAGGGATGCCATTCCGGTCTGGTAGCCGGTCGGTTTGCTGCTGATTTGCCCGGCGTCGAGCAGGATGGGTAGCTTTAAGCCGACTTGATCAAACGCCCGCGCGAGATAATCCGCGAAAATAGCAGTCTGCGCCCCATTGGCATCCGACGCGGATTGGTCGGACAGCAACAGAGCGTCAAAAGAGCTTTCGGTAATCAGTTGTTGTAACGCCTGGCGAAACGCAGGCAGTTGATTCTCAGCAACGGGCGTAAGCGTCAGGGTTCGGAATACTCCCTGCGCCCCTAAGGTGTCAAGCACTTCCTTCGTCTTCGCGGTTTCGGCAGTTGAATATGAAGTGAATGGATCAGGCAGTACAACAGACTTAAACCCCTGTTTTGCCAGCGCGTCGGCGGCACTTTTATTTAACTCGGATAGAAGCGCCGAGTGAAGATTTTCTTGCCGGGTCGCAGGCGTCCAGTCAGCCAACCCAGCCATCAGTCGGGTACCCGCATCTGTCTGCGTGTGATTCTGTATCGCAACCGGTGTGGTTTCATCAATTGAATTGGTTGCCCGCATGCGGCTGGATACCACAAATAAAGTTGTAGCAAAACCAAGGCAGAGCATTAGCGCGCCAATTATTTTCCATATACGTCCACTCGTGTGTTTCATCCCGCCAGCCAACTTCCTAACTCATATAATCATTTGGCTTACTTTAATGCACGACGAGTATAGCACAGAAAAGCATTGAAATCAATGCTTTTCTAGCAATATAAGTAATAAAATAAAATTATATACATTTTTATGTCAGTTTAGCAATAATTGGAGATTATCACGCTCTTTTTCGGCAGTATCTGACAGGTTGTTATTGAAAAAAGCCGCACTGGAGTAAAGCGCGAAGCCCGCACATCCCTTTAATCCGCGAATTATTTTCACTTGCCGGGCGATAATATCGCTATTTTCTTTCCATTCCCCGCGCGCAGTCTCGCCCGCGTACTTATCGTCGGCGCCGACTTTATAGGCTGCAAGCCCATAAACCAGTCTTAAATCCGTATGCTTCGGCAGCTGCGCCCACGAATGCGCTGTGGCTTCAAAGGGGAATTTAGGGTGCTTAAAGCCAAAATAGACCTGCGGAACAATCCAGTCCGCATAGCCTGCTTCACGCATCCACCGCGCGATATCGGCATATTCGCGATTGTAGTTGCTTTTCATATCTCCGGCAGGACTGATGCTCAGCACGGCTCCGCTGCGCGCATTGTGCACAGTGCGGTACAGACCCGAAACAAACTGGCTGATGACTTCGCGCCGCCAGTCGCCGAGCGGGAGGGCTCCGCCGTTTTCTTTATATGCGTTGTACTGTGCCGCGTCAAAGGAGGCAGCCTGCGTGGGATAAAAATAGTCATCAATATGTATACCCACAAGCGGATAATTTTCCAGCAGCTCGCGTACGCCTTTAAACACCAGAGCCTGAGATTCCGTATAGGCGGGATTCCAGTAATAGCGACCGCTGACCTCGCGCACCCACTGATCCTTCGCTTCAATGTGCGGCAGCGCGGGGTTGTTTTTCGCAAGCTCCGACAGCTCGGTATTGTCGGGCAATATACGGAACGGGTTGAGCCAGGCATGAACCGCCAGCCCCCGTTCGGAGGCTAGACTGCACAGGATTTTCAGCGGGTCATAGCCCGGGTTTTTGCCCTGTGTTCCGGTCAATATATCCGACCATGGATACAGCGCCGAGGGATAAATTGCGTCGGTATAGGGTCGCACATGAATAAACAACGTGTTGAGTCCATAACGCTTGTATTTGTCAAACAGGGCGGCGTATTTTTTGCGCCATGCCTGTTCAGACAAACCGCCCGCAGGGGACTTCAGGTCAAAATAACTTAGCCAAACCGCTCTTATTTCGTTTTTTACGCCTGGTGTTACGGTCGCCTTTTTTGTAGTCACGGTCGGCTTGTTTGCAGTCTGAGACTTTTCTGTTGTGACAGTTGCTCCGGTCTCTGCCGTGCGGACGGCAGCCTGGCTTGTCTCTGCCTGCGGCAGAGAGGAAGCTGCCTCAGAAGCAAAAGTATTCTCCTGCGAAGCTGTCGCCTCTGGCGCGGTTGTGATCCAATAGATCGACGGTTCAGTTAACGAAGCAGTGTTCGGCGCTGCTGTTATGGTTGGGTCGGCTGCGACAGAACAGCTTGCCAGCAGCAGAAAAGTCAGGCACAGTGCCGCAATGCGTTTCATATACCAGTTCCCTCATATGTGTGGAATTGTCTTTGCTTTTATTGAAAACATTCCAATGAATAATCAAACGTGCGTGTCATCTCGTCCCAGTCTTGATAGAAGCCCGTCTCGCGCACGGCACAGGCGGTCATGCCTGCGGCGCGCATGCCGAGCAGCGACCGCGCAACGTCGTCATAGGCGACGCACAGCCGAGGATTGACTTCCAGCTTTTGCGCGGCGAGCAGGTAGATGTCCGGAAAGTTTTTGCCGCGCGCAACCTCGTCAGCAGAGGTAAGGGCTTTAAAATAATGCAGTACGCCATTTTGCTCCAGCGCTGTCTGTGCCGTATGCAAAGCTAAATTTGTGGCAACGCCCAGCAGAATGCCCTGAGCGTGCAGTGCTTCAAGGTATTCCCTTGCGCCGGGCTTCAATTTAACGTGGTCGCGGTATTGGCAAAAGCTCAGCTCGTTCCAGACGGACATAACTTCTTCAGGCGACTGCGGCAAATGGAACCGCTTGACCGTATATTCTGCTGTTTCGCGGAAGGTCAACGCCTGTATCGCATGGGCATAATCGTCCGGCAAAAGCATATTGCGCGCCGCAAAAAAATCCCGGTCCACTGCATGCCAAACCCACATAGAATCAAGCAGAGTGCCGTCGAGATCAAAAATTGCGGCGCGGTGCGGCGGGAATAACGCGCGCATATGCTGTGTAACGTTCAACGAACCACCCCCATGCCAGTAAGTATAACACGGCGGGCGCTTCGTTGTCAAACGTCTTGCGCAAATACGCAGCTATTCTTCTTCCATTCGGTATTTTTCGCGGGTTGCCAACCCGCCGCGGATGTGCCGCTGCGACTTGTTGATGTCAAGCACCTGGCGCACCTGGCTGTACAACTGAGGCTGTATGCTGCGCAGCCGTTCCGATACATCCATATGTACGGTAGACTTGGAAATGCCAAATTTTTTAGCAGCAGCGCGTACGGTTGCCTGATTTTCTACGATGTAGCTGCCCAGCTCTACGCAGCGCTCCTCGACGATACCTTTCACTGTGACCCCTCCGTATATCATGAGATGCGGATTACCATTTTCATCCATATGCTGCCTTCATAGAAAATATACAATTCCTCTGCATTGACTTTTATAGGCGTTTGAGCTATAATGATACCAGAGAAAAACTAAGTTTCGCGCATACCCTGCGCATCTTTGTTTTTTTCATATTTAAACGGACATTTATCATAGTAAAATGACAACAGGAACGGAGTGGTCTGATGAAAGGTATTATCCTGGCGGGCGGTTCCGGCACAAGGCTTTATCCACTCACCATGGTCACCAGCAAGCAGTTGCTGCCTGTATATGATAAACCAATGATCTATTATCCGCTGAGCACCCTGATGCTTGCGGGCATACGTGAAATTTTGATCATCTCTACCCCCGAGGATACCCCGAAGTTTGAGCGCCTGCTTGGCGACGGCTCCATGTTCGGGCTGCAGCTGAGCTATAAAGTGCAGCCAAGCCCCGACGGTCTTGCACAGGCTTTTATCATCGGCGAAGAATTCATTGGCGGCGACAGCGTTGCCATGGTATTGGGCGATAATATATTCTACGGCAGCGGGTTGGGCTATAACCTGCGCGGCGCGGCGCTGCAGCAAAACCGAGCCACCGTTTTCG
>JAVBSB010000095.1:0-3481 GCA_031547365.1 Oscillospiraceae bacterium
AATGCTGTCAAAATGCCCTTGCATCTGACGCGGCCAAAACGGCGGCGCGCTCATCCCGCTGAGGATAAATTCAGCGCTGATTCCCTCCTCGCGCAGCGCCTTGAACCATGCAAAAGCGGAACCGGTCAAAAGCAGCGCCTCGTTGCAGCCGTACAGCGCAAGAATATCGACCTCGTCCTGCCAGCGCTCCCAATCCCACCAGCAAGCCGAGCCGGAAAATGTCAGCGGATTAAAACAGGCGCGGGTTTGTTGCGGCAATTCACCCTGTGCCGCCGCAACAGGCAGCGGCAGCTTTTTGCCTTTCAGGGTAAAGCTCACGCGCTGCGCCGTGCCGGAATAGGCAAGACAAAGCCCGGCGTATGCTTCCAAATAGTGCCGCAGCGCCACTGCCTGTTCGAGCAGTGAAGCGCCGCGGATGACAACAAAGCCGCCTGCCGAAGCGATTTCCCAGCCGGATGCTTTTGCTTCAAACTGAATTTGTTCCGCCCATTGTGGACAATGCCGCTGCAAAAATTCTTGCGCTTGATTTATCAAAATTCTATCATCCTAATCTTCGTTATCATCGATCCAGTCTATCATATCTTTCAGAGATTCGCGTGCGCCGCGCGGGGCATACCCCAGCTCGGTCGCTGCTTTTTCGTAACTGAACAGACCGTTCTCCATAATCTTTCGCAAAGAATAACTGGTGAATAACGGTGTTTTATCAAAATAATTATAATACAACTCCGCCAAGGGCGCGGAGGCGTCTGCCAGCTTACGCGGGAGGACGAGTGTCGGAGGCTCTTTTCCGTTAAGCTGCGCCAGAGTAGAAATGAACTGGGCTGTGGTCATAAATTCCCCGGTGAGCAGGTAACATTCGCCTGAGCGACCTTTTTCGCCGCAGGCAGCAAGACCATAGGCTACGTCGCGCACATCCACGAAGTTGTAGCCGCCAAACTTAATTGTGAAGGGGAAGTAGTGCTTCATAAACATGCGCACCATCACCCCGATGTTGGATTCCTTAAAGTCATAAGGTCCGATGCAGGCGCTGGGCATACAAATGACAACCTCAAAGTCTTTGTCCGCGCTGTTGAGCGCCGCCTGTGAGGTGATCGCCTTCGTTTTGGCATAGGCGCCCTCCAGCGAACCGCAGGTAAAGTATTTCGGCTCGGTCATGACCACGCCTTCGGGGGCAGGCGGAATCGCGTCCACAGAGGAGCAATAGACCAGCTTTTTAACACCGCAGCGCTTGCAGGCAGTAATGACATTCTGCGTGCCGTCCACGTTGACGCGCCAGACAGGAGATTCTTTGCTGTCGCCGATTTCGATTAGCCCCGCAAGGTGGTAGACAACCTTCGCGTCTTCAAAGACCGGGGGCAGCGTTTCGGGCTTGGTGATGTCGCCCATCATGATCTCAACGTCCATGCCCTTAAACTGCGCAGCCTCTTCTTTCAAATACAGCAGCAGGCGCGGCTTCTCGCCTCTGCTTATGAGTTCCTTTACCAGCGCATAGCCGATATGTCCGCCTGCGCCTGTTACAACAGAAATATTGCTCATGACTATAATCTCCCTTAAATATCTTATAATTTTCTTTTACATTGGATCGTCACCACGTTATCAGTGGCAGCAGCTTATCCAGCGTTTTCTGTCCGATGCCTTTGATCTGTAACAACTGATTCGCGTTGGCGAACGTTCCGTGTGTTGCCCGCCAGGCAAGAATGTCCTTCGCCTTCGCCGGACCAATACCCGGAAGGGCATCCAGCTGCTCCAGGGTCGCAGTATTAAGATTTACAGGAAAGCTTACTTTATGTGACTGCGCGGGCTGCTGTGGCACGACGCCCTGCAACGGCGCTTCAGCTTGTATTCCCGCAGAATCCGACCAATATGCCGCATGGGTATTGTTGGCAGCCTCGCTTCCGCTTGCGTACGCAGACGCGTCCTGTGCATCCGCATTGCCAATCTGCTGCGCTGCGTTTATGGGTTGCGTTGTAATTTTTGACGGTTCCAGTGCATTTTTAGCTCCCACACCTAGTAACGTCGCCGCCGCTATCAGCAAAGCCGCCGCGGCAAGCAGTAATTCGGGGCGCTTGCGCTGAACCTTCATTTTCCGCCCCCCTTGCGACCGGAACGGCTGCCCGTGCGCTTAAAGGGACTCGGTTCCCATACAAGGATTTCCGAAAGATCGCAATCCAGCGCCTCGCAAATCAAGTCCAGATGCTCCAGGTTCACCCGGTCGCACATTTCGTTGTACATCTCGCTGATGGTAGCAGGGCGAATCCCCGTTGACCGGGCCAAATCCGCCTGAGACCAGCGCAGCTCGCCAAGCTTTCTCGACAAAAAAATACGTACTGGCATAACACGCACCTCCTCGTTAGATTATAACGAGATTCGGCGTACAATGCATAAAAACGAAAGAACCATACCTATATCGTAATCGTTTGCTGATTGAAAGCCTCTTTGGCACTTTCTTCAGAGAAAGTACGCGTACCTCACAATCGCGCCACCCCGCTTTTACGCGCGGCTTGTGCTACGGCGGCGGCGACAGCAGCCCCCACGCGGGGATCGAAGGGCGGCGGGAGGATGAAGTCGGCAGCGAGGGCTTCGGGCGGTACAAGCGCGGCGATTGCCTGCGCGGCAGCAATCTTCATTTCTTCATTGATTTCGCGGGTACGCACATCAAGCGCGCCGCGGAATATGCCCGGAAAAGCCAGTACGTTGTTGATTTGGTTCGGAAAGTCGCTGCGCCCGGTTCCTACCACGGCTGCGCCGGCAGCGATTGCAAGTTCCGGCATGATTTCGGGTACAGGGTTAGACATTGCCAGCACAATCGCGCCTTTGTTCATCTGCTGCACCATCGCCTGCGTGACAATATTCGGCGCGCTTACGCCGATGAATACATCCGCCCCGTGTAAGGCATCCGCCAGAGAACCAGAACGATTTTGCCTGTTGGTAAATTCCAGCAGCTCGCGCTTTTCGTCCGGCAGCGCGGGGTAATCATAGATAACCCCCTTGCGGTCGCAGACGAGTATATCCTTTGTACCCAGGGCATGTAGCAGCCGCGCAATTGCTACGCCCTCAGCGCCTGCGCCCGCGTCGGCAATCACGCAGTCCGCAAGAGCTTTTTGCACCACGCGCAGCGCGTTGAGTAAAGCTGCCAGCGTCACCACCGCGGTGCCGTGCTGGTCGTCATGAAAAATCGGAATATCACAGCGCTCTTTGAGCCTGCGTTCAATTTCAAAGCAGCGCGGCGCGGAGATATCCTCTAAGTTAATCCCGCCGAACGAGCCTTGCAGCAGCTCCACCGTGCGCACGATCTCATCAACATCCTTGCTGCGTATACAAAGAGGAAAGGCGTCCACGCCGCCGAACTGCTTAAACAGCACACATTTGCCCTCCATAACGGGCATACCTGCCTCGGGACCAATGTCGCCTAACCCCAGGACTGCTGTGCCGTCCGTAACAACAGCAACGGTATTCCAGCGCCGCGTAAGCGTAAAGCTTT
>JAVBSB010000009.1:0-3894 GCA_031547365.1 Oscillospiraceae bacterium
AATGTGTTCCATAGAAAAGCGCAGCCGCGGAAAATTCCAGGCAACTTCATCAAACAGTATCGGCTGGTAATCGCGGATGCGGTGCCAGTGAATCCCGGTATGGAAAGACAAAAACAGACCCAGACGCTGCGAAGCCTCATAGACCTCAAACGCCTGCGCGCCTACAACGGAGATTTCCTGTGCCGCTGGGTGGATTTTTATGCCGCGCAGACCTAGCTGTGCGATTTCTTCCACTTGACCGCGCAAATCACTGCGCTCAAAATCAACGGTTCCAAAGCCCACAAGGCTGCTGTCGCCTTTGATTTCGTCCGCGAGCCAACGGTTTTGGTTCGTTGGATACCCCGCTTCGCGCAAGCGATTTGCAAACGGCGCAAAGCAGACCGCCTTTGCGATGCCGCATTCGTCCATAAGCTCCTTCAGCTTTTCCACCGTGCCGCCCGGGCGGACGACTGCGGGGCTGACGTGTGCGTGGTTCGCGAAAATTGCATGTGACATAACGGTCCTCCTATATGATTTTTTTAAGCCATAGCGCCAGGGATAACAGCGCGTATAATACCGGTTGATGAAGCAGATAAATTAGCAAGGAATGCCTGCCAAGCCATTGCAACGCCGGAACCCTGGACTTAGTGAAGCACACCGGAAAGCGCCCCTGCCTCGCGTATGCGCCGAGCGCGGCGCCTGCAAAAAACAAGAACAGCCATGGAATCAGCGGAAAATAGTCTGCGGAAGAAAGGGTGCTGCTGGGGAAGCCAAGAGCGAACAGCGGAAAAAAATCGGTTTTCGGGAACCGTAAAACAGTAGATATAAAACCAAAGCCCATATCCCTTTTATACAAAGGAAGTACGCTTGCGGCGAAAAGAAATAAGAAAACAATGAAAAGCAGCAGCGCCGGTTTTAACGAAAGCTTAATCCATAATATTTGGCTCAGCGCAAACAACAGCACGGCAACCGCCAAAAAATGCAGCACGCCAAACGTGATGACTTCATCCATACCGACCAGCTTCATCGCCCATGTGCATAAAGATACCAGCAGCGCCGCGCCCAGCAGCCGCAGACCACGCTTCCAATTTGAGCGTGAAAGCTGACAGCATATGCCGCAAATCAGTATGAACGTACCGGCGATAAAGGGCTGAACAGGGTGCGCAAGAGTAAATATTTTGCGTCCGGCGGCGCTTTCGAACACAGAGGACAACAGGTATAACGCATGATAAATCACCATAAAAATAATGGCTGCGCCGCGCAATTCGTCCAGCGTACGGTAGCGCGCACGGACTGTTTTTTCCTGCATACCCCATCCCCCTTTAACAAAAACGTCTGTTAAAAGATTTCCTTGATCGTGCCAATCAGCCGGTAAAAATCGTCCGGATATACTTCGCCGATGTTGCCGATGCGGAAGGTAGGCGCCTGCGATATCTTACCGGGGTAAAGCACAAACCCGCGCGCCTTGGCTTTCTGATAAAAAGCAGTGAAGTCGAAGTCTTCGCTCGGATAAAGGAAAGAGGTGATGATGGGCGACTGTTTTTCCGCAGGCAGCAGCGTTTTAAACCCAAGCGCCTGCATTCCTTCTGCCAGCACGCGGTGATTTTCGCAATAACGCGCATACCGCGCAGCTATGCCTCCCTCCTGCTCCAGCTCGTCAAGCGCCTGATAAAAGGCCCGTACAATGTGCGTGGGCGAAGTAAAGCGCCACTTTCCCGTCGGTTCCATTTCGCGCCACTGGTCATATAAATCAAGGCTGTGTGAGCGCGCGTTGCCCTTGCACTGCATTAGAATTTCCCGCTTTGCGATCACAAACGAGAAGCCCGGCACACCCTGTATGCACTTATTGGATGAGCTGACCAAAAAATCTATGCCCAACGCGCCGATGTCCATGGGAATTCCGCCGAAGGAGCTCATGGCATCGACGATCAGCACTTTTTTATGCGCTTTTGCCACACGCGCAAGCGCCTCCATAGGATTCAGGATACCTGTGGTGGTCTCACAGTGCACAATGGCTACGTGCGTGATTGCAGGGTCGCCTGAGAGGATTTCGTCAAGCGCCGCGGCGCCGGGCGCTTCAATCTCCGGCCATTGCCGATGCTCAAACAGCAGCCCCATTGTCTGCGCCATTTGCGCCATGCGCTGCCCATAAGCGCCATTGGAAAGAACAAGCAGCTTCGCCCCCTCGCGCGGGATGGCGGTACCCAACGCAGCCTCCACACCAAAGGAGCCGCTGCCCTGCATCAGCACAGCGGTATAGTCCTCGCTCTGCGCGGTTGCAAGCCGCACCAGGCGGCGGCGAATGTTTTGCACGATGTCTTCGTTATAATCGGCGTCCCAGGTGCACCAGTCCCGCAGCATGGCGTTGCGCACGCTTTTTGAGGTGGACAGCGGTCCGGGCGTCAACAGCAGATAGGGGTTGTCGGGGATAAAATCAAACATAAATTACTCTTTTCTGGTCTATTTATTTTCAATGTTTTCAATATTGGCAATTAACGCAGGCAGCTCCGCAATGCTTTCAATGACATAGTCCGCGCCGGCCGCGAAATAGTTCTTCCCGGCTTCTTTGTATAATGCGGCGCGCGCTGCGTTGTCGAGTGAAAGCAATTCCTTCCTCGAAAGACCCAGTACGCTCGAGCCTTCAATCACGCCAACGCAGAGACAACCGGCGTTCGTCGCTTCCTGCATATCAGCAGCCGTGTCGCCGACCTTAAGTACCTCGGAGATAGAGGCGACGCGCAGCAGCTCCAGATTGCGCCAAAGCATGTATGGCGCCGGGCGACCCACGCCGCCGCAGTCGTCGGGACAAACAAGGCAATCGGGGGCGTAGCCGTTTTGCAAAGCAAGCGGCGCCACAACCTCCATCATCGCTTTTGTGTAACCCGTAGTCGAGCCGATTTTAATGCCCGTCTCACGCAGCTGCGCAACCGCATTAAGCACGCCCGGCAGCGGCTCGGCATAATTTGCTAAAACCGCAAATAAAGAGGGCTCAAACCTCGCATAGACCGCGTCGATGTCTGCGTCGGTCGGCGCTCTGCCATACTTTTCCTGCCACTGCGCGGCAAGACGCGCGCCTGCCAGCATTTGCGCAATATGCGCGCGCTTCTGCAACCCCATGGGGGCGCGTGTTTCGTCAAGCGTAGGGGTCATTCCATAAGCCGCAAAAGCCGTCAGGAATGCCTCTACCGGCGCAAAGCTGCCATAATCCACCGCAGTGCCTGCCCAGTCTAAAATAACCGCTTTGATTTTACGCATATTTATAATTCATCCTTATCAATAGAGTTCTACAACGTATTATAACGCTTGACGCGTTGTGAAGTCAACACAATTATTTTTCAAACGCCTTGACTGCCCGCTAAAAATAGGATAAAATAAGTACATATGAAGAATGAATTTACAAAAATCAGACGCCGCCATTCGCTGATTAATTTGATCGGTGTGTTTTTGTTGATCATAGCAGGCATACTGATTGCGCTTTTGTTTTTTCTTAATTCGCCGCAGCTACAGGATTGGTATCAGATCTATCAGGACAGACTGCTGCAGCTGGAGGACTATGTACTCAACCTGAGTAACGTCGAGCTGATTTTGCTTGCCGTGCTGTTCCTTTACGCGCTGAAAAGCGTGGTCCCCTTCTTCCCGATCTCAATGATGTGCTTCATCACGGGCGCAGTTCTGCCCATGTATATGAGCTTTGGCATCAACATTGTGGGTCTGGTGCTGCTGATTTCCATTAAGTACTGGTGGGGGCGGCGGCTGGGCGGCGGGCAGGTACAGCGCCTGCTCAAATTGCAGCCTGACATCCGTTCGTTTCTTGAGCGCGAAAGCAAAAGCAAGCCCTGGCTGCTGTTCTTTTTCCGCCTGATGCCAAGCTTCCCCGTTAGCCCTGTCAGCCAGATTTACGGCGCAATGAGCTTT
>JAVBSB010000109.1:0-6221 GCA_031547365.1 Oscillospiraceae bacterium
TAAGGGCTCAGTCGGTTATTCCATGGAAGCCAAGCACTATGCTGATCCCTATGGTTATCTGGTTTTAAAGGTCGCTTCATGTGCCGGATCGGCGCGCACAGCCGGTCTGTGCTTGGATGTTTTGGGCTTGTCCTGGGAGCATGTGCATCCCAACCAATATTGCCATCAATGGGCGCGGGTAAAAGTGGGCAGCGAATATTGGATTTGCGACCCATATGGGATGTATGTCGGCAAAGAGCCTTCGCCGTATAAGCACCCTACGTTAGATTGACGCGATCAGGTATTCGGGAGGCTGTATGCATAACATCAGGATTTGGTTTGAAAAACGCGGACGCGCAAAATATATTTCGCACCTGGATTTAATGAGAGCTATGACCCGTGCGGTGCGCCGCGCGGGTCTGCCGCTGTGGTACACAGAGGGCTTTCATCCACATCCTTATTTGGCGTTTCCGCTGCCGTTGCCGCTGGGGCAGGAGGGCTTGCGCGAAGCGATGGATTTGCGGCTGGAAGAAGCGTTGCCGTTTGACGAAATTGTGAAGCGCTTTGAAGGCACACTGCCCGAAGGAATCCGCATACTCGGCGCAGCGGAGCCATGGTGCGGCGCGGGCGAAATCCATGCTGCTGAATATGAGGTTACCCTGCCGTGCGGCGCGGATTGGCTTGCGCGTGCGGAGCAGCTGTTGGCAGAAGGGGAGTTGACCGCAAAAAAAATGGGAAAGAAAGGTCACCGCAAAATCGAAAAAGAAATTGCGTTGGCTCCGCTCATTTTGAATTATAAATTTTTAGAAGAAAAGGGATGCGTAAGGCTCAACTGCACCCTTGCTGCGGGGAGCGAAAAGAACCTGAACCCTGCCCTTTTGTGCGAGGCGCTGGGGACAAAGCCGCTGCAGATTACGCGCCTGCGCTTGCTGCGCGCAACCGGCAGCGAGTGGGAATAATGAATGATGCTGCGTTTCTTCAGAGACGCAGCATTTTGTTTTTATTCGCCGATCAGCCGCGCACAGATGACCGTCAGGTCGTCTTCGCGTTCGTTGACTTGGCGATAGCGCACGGACAGCGATACGATGTGCTCTGCAAGCTCCTGCATTGTGCCGCTCCACTGCGAAAGCTCGCCGTAGAGCCAATCCTCCTGCTCCGGAAATACACCGTCGGACACCATTACAAGGATATCGTCGCACTCTAACGTTGCGCTGTACTTTGAAGGGTGTATATTGCGCAGAATGCCTGCGGGCAAGGCGCTAAGCTCTACCCGGTTGACCTTTCCGCGCTGCCGAAGGTAGCTGGCCGCGCCGCCTGCCTTACAGAACTCGACTTCGCCTGTGTAAAGATTAATACCTGCGGCGTCAATGGTCGCAAGGGTTTCTTCGCAGCTTTTGAGCAGCAGCGCCTGGTTGACAATGCCGACTGCGCCGCAAAAGCTTAGCCCGCAGCGTACGAGCACGCTGAAAATTTCGGTTGCGAGCGCCGAATCCACCGCCGCGCGGCCACCTGTACCCATGCCGTCGCTAATGACCATAATGTCACGCCCGCGCCCGTCGTTAAAGCAATCGAAATAATCTCCGCAAAAGTCCGAGCGGCTGGAGCTCATTTGAACCGCTCCGGTCTCCAGCGCGTAGAGCGGCTTTTGCGCAAAGGTGAGCAGCGCTCCGTCGCCCTGCGGCAGGGGAGCGGTTTCCGGCTGCGAAAAACGAATGCCGGTTGCGCGGCAGATCGCATTTGTCAGGCTTTCCATGCTGCTGCGATCCTCCTCCGGCCGAACTGCCGCTGTGAGCTGTGCGGCATGATCCGCGCCTGCTTCACGCACGCATACCACCGACTGCGCGCCATACCCATGGTCATTCAATACGCGCTGCGCAGCCTGCGCGGCTTCGATTTCGATGGTCTTTTGCCGCGTCAGCTGTACGCTGACTTCCTCCATTAATCCGGACAGCGTATCAAACTGCGCCGCAGCAGCCCGCCGCAGATTGCCCTCAGTTTGTTCACAGGTCTTGCGAACCGCATACATATCGTAAGAACGCATCAGAATTTCGCGCAGTTCTTCCGGGCAGCGGCAGGGCGCGCCGATTCCGCAGTCGCGCCGGATTTGCATCAGACGTTCAGGAGAGACATCGCCGTTCTTTCGCAACAGCTTGGTGATGCGTTCATGAAAATCGGCCATGCCTGTGCTGTGGTCCTGATGGCAATAGACATATTCAGGACAGCTTGTGCAAAGCAATTCCTCCGCGCCCGCATAAACGCTCTGTTCGGGCAGGGATTGCAGCTGTTCCAGCCCCAACAAAACTTCGTTGACGTATTCTCCCACCTTATGAAGCGCGCCGGCTGTCTGTGAAAGCTGCAGCGCGGCCTCTTGTTCAGGTGGCTGCAAGACAGTTTCGCCCGGGGTGGCAAGCTTGCTGCGCAGCGCATTCCATGCGTGCACCGGGACACATAAAAAGAGTAAAATCGCACCGAGACTTTCCAATGCGAACAGAACCGCGTTTGCGGGATCATAATCAGCCGCGCCGTGCAACGCCAGGTAAAATACACACGCCAAAGAAAACCCGCCCGCCAAGGGTACGGTATATAGCATACTTTGCGCATTGGCAATATGTTTCCTTTTACTGTGCGCATGCTCAGAAGAATCAACGTATACCGTGCTAAACGCACCTGCCAGCAGACCACCCAACGCAAATACCACCGCCAGAATGGGTTCGCCGCCCGCGAGCGTAACGGCAGCGCCCGCACAGGCACCCGCGATTGCGCCGCCGGTCTCGCGCCAACAATACGCCGCCGCCAAAACAAATATAACAGCGAGTATATGCGCGGGCCAAAAGGCACCGATATGAAAGCTGCAAAGCGACATAAGCGCCATACCGCAGCAGAGCATCAGCGCGGCGCAGGAACGGCGCGAGATCTGCCAACGGTTCTGAACGCGCGGAATGGATTGCGTCATAAGGATGAAGTAAGCACAGCAGCCTGCCAGCACTGCGCCGCAGAGGGCATAAATCCAACGCATGCCGCTGCCGGACTGTGTCAGCAGCGCAACGATGCCGGAAACCGCGGAGCAGCCGAAGGCATTAACCGGCGCGGCTAAATCATGCCGCAGCCCGAATTTTCGTATACCCAGGTTGATGATACCCGCGAACGCGGCCAACGCCATCACCGAAACATTGGCAGGGTAGGGCAGGAATAAAAGGCAGCTGATAGCCATACCCAGCACGTTCATGCCGAGGTATTTTATCTGTCCTGCGGCGGCAAGCGCGATGGCAAAGGGCGCGGCAGCGGTAAAGCTGTCCTGCGTAAACTGTGCTTGCACCAAAAGACCGCCCAATAGTAATGCAGCTGTTTGCCGCGCAATGAATACAGTGCCGTTTCGCAGCATGTCACTTTTTAAACGCATATGTGGGAGCGCTTTGATATATTGCAATACGCTGGTTTTTTCCGTAGCCAAACTGCATCTTCCTCCCCAAAATAAAATTTTCTGGGTTGGAGTATAGCATGTCCGGTACAAAAATCATGTCACAATATGGGCGCTGCTGCAATTTAAATAAATAAATCGGAAATAAAACAACACCGCGGAGCAATCTCCGCGGCGATGTAGATAGTTTACTTATTCTTCTTGATCCAGTTGCTTTTGTAGCTTGGCAATCGTTTCGCGGTTTTCGTCATACTCTTTTTTAAGTACACGGTATTGTATCACCTTTGCGCCGATGCCTTTGTAGAGCTGCGTGATTTCCTCCCTGAGCATTTTCATTCCGGCTCTTAGTTTGGGCTGCTGCACCTGTAAAGCATGCAACTTATGCACCTCCTGTGGCTGTTGTACGACGACGTTTTGCATTGACAGTCTCCTTCCTTATCCTTGAACATATTCTCACGCAGGCAAGCCTGCGGTCGGACCGATGTAATACACTGTCATTTTACGTCATCTATTTTGAACGATTGCACTTTATTTTTCTAAATATCTACATGCCTGTGACAAGCACTTCGCCCGCCTCGTCGCTGAGCAGTACCTGGCTCAGGCGCGCGTCAACGGCTTCGACAATCAGCGTTGTGATGGGGTCCTCCACGTTGCGGCGTATGACATTGCGCAGGTCGCGCGCGCCTCTTGTTCCGCCCAGGGCTTTTTCTGCCAGAATGCGCGGCGCCGCTTCTGTCCACGTGAAGCGGACCTGCTTTTCGAGCAGAGAGGTCTTCAGCTCCTCCAGCAGCAGCACGGCTATGCGTGTATAGTCCTCCGCGTCCAGGTCGCGGAACAAAACGATTTCGTCTACACGGCCTAAAAATTCGGGACGCAGAAATTCCTTCAGCGCCTTTAAGCAGCGTTCTTTCGTAGCCATATCCTTGGTTTTTCCGAAGCCCAGCGTGCCGTCCCTGCGCTCGCTGCCGGCGTTAGAGGTCATGATAATTACAGTGTTTTCAAAGCCAACCTCGCGCCCCTGCGCGTCGTGAATGCGCCCCTCGTCCAGGATTTGCAGCAGAATATTCATCACGTCGGGGTGCGCTTTTTCAATTTCGTCAAACAGAACCACAGAGTAGGGCTTGCGGCGCACTTTTTCGGTCAGCTGCCCGGCTTCGTCGTAGCCGATATAACCCGGCGGCGAGCCAATGATGCGCGACACCGCGTGTTTTTCCATGAACTCCGACATGTCCAGACGAATGAGCGTTTCCGGGCGGTCGAACAGCTCCGCCGCGAGGCGCTTGACCAGCTCGGTTTTACCAACGCCCGTGGGACCCACAAATATGAATGACGCAGGGCGCAGCTGCGGACTAAGCTGCACACGGCTGCGGCGAATTGCTGCGGAAACGGCAGCGACCGCCTCATCCTGACCGATGATGTTCTTCTTAAGGGCATCTTCCAGACCGCGCAGGCGGCGGATATCGCTTTCCATTACCTTTTGCGCGGGGACACCTGTCCATAATTGAATCACGCGGGCGAGGTCATCCTCGGTGACAAGGTTATCCTCCGCCTGCTCTTTCAGTGCGGCCATGCGGCTTTCTTCGCGTATGGTTTCGCTGCGGATCTCCGAAAGCTTTTCATAGTCAACGTCCTGCTGATCCATCACCTGCTGCTGCTGCTCAAGCAGCTTTTGTATTTTTTTTCGGGTCTTTTCCAGCTCCTCAATAGAGGCGTTGCGCAGATTCGCGCAGGTGCAGGCTTCGTCCAGCAGGTCAATGGCTTTATCGGGTAAAAAACGATCGGTGATATAGCGCTCGCTGAGAACCGTGGCCTTGCGGATGATGCTGCCGCTCACCTTCACTTTATGAAAGCTTTCGTAATGCTCTTTTATGCCCTCTAAAATGGTGCAGGTGTCGTCGATGGAGGGCTCCTCCACTTTGACCGGCTGCAGGCGGCGCTCTAGCGCGCCGTCCTTTTCGATGTATTTGCGGTATTCCGTAAAGGTTGTTGCGCCTATAATCTGCACCTCGCCGCGGGACAGGGCAGGCTTAAGGATATTTGCGGCGTTCATGCTGCCTTCCGCGTCGCCCGCACCCACAAGGCTGTGCACCTCGTCGATAAAGAGAATGATATTCCCCAGCGCTTTTACCTCTTCAATTAAGCCTTTTATGCGGCTTTCAAACTGCCCGCGGAACTGCGTGCCTGCAACCAATGCAGTCAGATCCATCAGGTGAATTTCTTTTTCGCTCAGGCGCGAAGGAACCTCGCCCGCAGCAATTCGCTGCGCAAGCCCTTCTGCTATAGCGGTTTTACCCACGCCGGGTTCACCGATCAGGCAGGGGTTGTTTTTGCTGCGGCGGCATAGGATTTGCATTGTGCGCGCAATTTCGTCTTCGCGACCGACCACACGGTCAAGCTTACCGTCGCGCGCCCGCTGCGTTAAATCCGTGCAAAATTGAGACAGATAACGGCGGGATTTATCTTTTTTATTTTTGCGCTCGCCGCGGCGCGTTGCGGATATTGGCACC
The DNA here is from genome assembly GCA_031547365.1 of Oscillospiraceae bacterium. GTDB lineage: Bacteria > Bacillota > Clostridia > Oscillospirales > Acutalibacteraceae > WRMQ01. Next base: position 5,905 of record JAVBSB010000109.1, read on the forward strand.
GATTCGGGCGGAAGCTCATGTGCGTCCACATCGAACTCATCCGATTCCTCGTCCTCTTCCTCGCTGAACGAGAGCTGCAGCGGGTCATCAACCGGAGTAACGCCAGGCATCTGCTGCATCATGCGGCGGAACATATCGTCGCCGCCGTCGCGCATCAGCTCATTGATTTGCTCGCCGGCGGATTCCACGTCTTCTTCCGAAATGCCCATGTTGCGCAGCATGGACTTGATGGGACCGATGTTCATTTCCATCGCGCAGGGCAGACAATAGGCTTCCTGACCGGCGGACTGGTTTGCCATGCGGCTGATGAAAAACAT
>JAVBSB010000169.1:0-3280 GCA_031547365.1 Oscillospiraceae bacterium
AGGTTAAAACCGAATTGCTCGCGCTCGGCTTGACGGAGGAGCAGATCACGATGGCTTCGCAAATGATGCAGAACCGCGGTGGTCGCGGCGGCTTCGGGGGCGGCGGCTTCGGGGGCGGCGGTCAACCGCCGGGCGGGCAGCTCCCCGGCGAAAACGGCAATAACCCCGCCGGACAGACCGAAGCAGGCGCAAGCACTATGACCTACGCCATCATTCTGGGCGCGCTGCTCCTGATTCTTGCGACAGCAATAATATTTGTTGCGCGGCCGCGCAAACATGTGATATAATGGAGTTAGCTTGGGAGGTGATTCTGTGGCGAAGCTGTTAATTTGTGACGATGAACCCGGTCTGCGTGCCGTTATTAAGCGATACGCGCTGTTTGAAGGTTACGCGGTTGTTGAGGCGGGCGACGGGATGGAAGCGGTGGAAGCCTGCCGCGAGGAGTCCTTTGATATCATCATTATGGACATCATGATGCCTGAGCTGGATGGATTTTCTGCCGTGAAAGAAATCCGTAAAACCTCCGATGTGCCTGTGATTATGCTTTCGGCGCGCGGCGAGGAATACGATAAGGTGCTGGGCTTTGAGCTGGGCGTAGACGACTATGTGGTCAAGCCATTTTCTTCAAAAGAAATTATGCTGCGCATAAATGCGATTCTGCGGCGCACAGGCAAGACCGTTGCCGACAGTGAAGGGCATTCAGTTTTTTCTAAAGACGGTTTTCAAGTCGACATGACCGCTTATAAGCTGTTCATCGATGGGGTTCAGGTGGAATTGGCGCCCAAGCTGTACGACCTGCTGTTCTTCCTGATCCGTAATAAAAACATCGCGGTGCCGCGGGAACGGATCTTAACCGAGGTGTGGGGCTATGATTATTATGGAGACGACCGCACGATTGATACGCACATGAAGCTGCTGCGCAAGGCGATGGGTCCCTATGCCGACCTCATCACAACGCTGCGCGGACTGGGGTACCGGTTTGAAGGGTAATGGTCTTGCACAAATCAATCCGAAAGGATGGCTGCTATGAAAGAGCCGCGGCTGCAATTAAAAATATTTGCCTACCTGCTTGGCTTTTGTACCTTGCTGCTCGCCATGCTTTGGGTATTGCAGACGGTATTTCTGAACGACATGTATAAGTTCATCCGCAAGCGGGAGCTGCACGAAGCCGTCGCAATCGTTGCGCAGGAGATTAACAGCCCGGATTTGCAAAGCATTCTTTTACAGCTGCAGGTCGAACGAGATATAATGATCAGCGAAACGCAGTATTTTGTTATGCCCATGCGCCCAAAGCCGGAGGGAAGGCGGGGCGCTATGCAGCTGGATACAATCACAGAAACCCACGAATTTACTTTGGAAAACGGGCAAAGCGTTTCGCTCACATTTCATGCGCTGATCGTTCCGGTCAACGCCACCGTTTCTACGCTGCGCACACAATTGCTTATCGCAACCGCAGTCATGCTGCTGGATTCTGTTATGCTGGCGATTCTTATCGCAAAGCGTGTGTCTCGCCCCATAGAAAAAATCAGCAGGAGCGCGCAGTCGCTGGCGAAGGGAGACTATGAAACGCGGTTTTGCGGTAAGGGGTTTCGTGAGATTTCAACGCTGTCCGATACGCTGAATGCCGCGGCAGTTGAGCTGGGGCGCGTAGAGGGTCTGCGGCGCGAGCTGCTGGCAAATGTATCCCATGATTTGCGCACGCCGATTGCCCTGGTCTACAGCTACGCCGAGATGATGCATGATTTTCCGGAAGAAATTTCTCAGGAGCAAATCCAGCTCATTATGGACGAAACGCAGCGCCTGACTACGCTGGTCAATGACGTGTTGGATCTGTCGAAGCTGGAATCCGACATGGAGCGCTGCAATGTGCAACGCTATAACCTAACGCAGAGCCTGCGCAAAACAACGCAAGCCATGCGCGAGCTGCTAAAAAAAGAAAACTATGAAATTACCTTCAATTACACGGATGAGACTTTTGTAAACGCCGATGAAATTAAAATTGGCAGGGTGTTTTACAATCTTCTGATCAATGCGGTCAATTATTCCGGAGAAAGCCGTATAATCACTATAACGCAAGAAAAGTTGAACGACTACGTGCGTATCAGCGTCAGCGACAGCGGCGACGGTATTGCGCAGACCGACTTACCCGCAATCTGGGATCGCTATTATAAAGGCAGCAAGGCGCATAAACGTGCCGTGACCGGCACTGGCCTGGGTCTTTCAATTGTGAGAAAGATCATTGAGCTGCACCAAGGACGCTACGGAGTTACCTCCGAAGTCGGCAAGGGCAGCACCTTCTGGTTTGAGCTTCCAATCGAAGCATAGGATCTTATACATTATCGGCGTCTTTTTGCGGAAGCTTTATTTGACGAGGGCTTACGGTTAGCGGTATATATGCCGCCTGCAGCGCCGCAAATCAGTGTAGACATCAGCAAAAAAACCGCATTTACGCCCAACGTCGCGTGTGACAAAATAACTGACAGCAGAAGCGCGCCAACATAAAATGCCGCACCCGACAGGAGCCCAAGCAGCAAGCCTTGCTTCCGCAGCGGCCGCACATGCAGCGCACCGGCAAAAAACGCAGATAAAGACGCGATCGGAATACTCACCCATGCGAGCTTATCTTGCGCTAAATCAAGCCTCAGGCATATGGCGGCGGCGGTGACCAGCAAAATTGCAAAAACCGCCAAGCCCATACCGGCGCTGATTATCAGCCGCAGCATAAGCGCTTTTTGTTCCTTTCGGGACTCTTTTTCCTGCGTCTGCGGCCTTTTTAGCCCTATATCCTTGTTGATTGCCATAATGAGCTTCCTCCATCAAAATAAACTTGCCTCATAGCATTTCTATGAGGCAAGTCTTTTATTTATGATATTATACGCGTTAGGCTTTTCCCGCGCAGCCGCAATAGAGCAGGCTTTCCCGCGCGGTTGCCTCAACGGCTTCCATGGCTGCCTTCCCAATTATCTTCGGGTCGAACGTATCGGGCTGCGCGGCAAGCAAGGCCTTAATACCGCTTGAATAAGCGACGCGCAGTTCTGTTGCAAAGTTGATTTTACAGATTCCGCGCGCAATGCAATCCCGCAGCTGGGTCTGTGATAAGCCCGAAGCACCGTGCAGCACCAGCGGCACGCCGACTTGGGCTCTGATTGCTTCCAGGCGGCGTAAGTCAAGCTTCGGCTCTGCGTGATAGACGCCATGCGCCGTGCCGATTCCCACGGCGAGAAAATCCGCGCCGGTAAAAGCGCAGAACGCTGCCGCCTGCGCAGGGTCAGTGCCGTCG
>JAVBSB010000054.1:0-3489 GCA_031547365.1 Oscillospiraceae bacterium
GAAAGCTGGAGCCGCGCATCAGCACCATGAATCAAGATATATATCTGCCCTGCGAAAACACTTTGCTCACCATTGCGGGCATCGCGAAGATTATCCCTGCGCAAATGGTGCAGACCGGCGAGGGGCGTTTTGGTATTTCGCTGAAGACCTCGCTGAACTACTTTGACATCGACGGCGTGCATATCCTGACCGTACCGGGGGAAATGTTCCCCGAGCTGGCATACGGCGGCTACCTTTCGGCGGAGGAAGCCGGTTGCGGAAGCCCTGACCAGAACCCAACTCCCCTGCTGGAAATTGCGGCGGATAAGGACTTAATCATGTTCGGGCTTGGGAATGATGAGATCGGTTACATCATACCGCCGAATGACTTTTTCCTTGACGAGGAAAAGCCTTATCTCACCAACGGCAAAGACCGCCTCGGCAGGAAGCACTACGAAGAAACCGTAAGTGTCGGAAAAAACACCGCTACAATTATTGCCGACACCTTCCGCGAAATGCTGCAAACAATTTATCGAAACGCAAAATAAAAATAGAAATAAAGGAGTATTTTTATGACAGCAAAGATCTTCCGCACCGCCCTCATTACATTGACCCTGGCACTTGCACTGCTACTGGTTGCCGCCTGCGGGGCAAAAGACGAACCGGTAATCGCAGAAACCACAATCGAAACCACCGTTGACAACATAGGCACTACCACGCCCGAAGAGACCAGCTCGGAAGTCAGCACAAGCGAAGAGGCCTCAACCTCCGTAACAGGCACTTCAGTGGCAGATGCCTCCACCAGCACAGGCACTACCACCTCCGCCGCTGCGCCCTTAACCATGAGCAAGGCGCAGATCATCGCAGCCTACACAACAGTTCTAAACAACGTGAAGACCCGCCAGCCCACGTACCACGCATTGGATTATCAGGAAATCACCAACAAAAAAGAGCTGCCTGCCGACATGGTAAAAATGCTGAACACCTATTTTTATAAGGGCGGCGAAGAAACACTCATTCCTGCTATTGAGAGCCTGATTGATACCCGTCAGCTGGAGACCTATGAGCATGCCGCGCCCGGCGAAACTCGCAAGCATCCCAGCGGCGAGCGCGTCCCCGGCAGCAAGGGCAACGCCAGATGGTTCGGCGTTTCGATGAACGACAAGGGCTGCCTCGCAAAAGAGAGCGATGTCAAGAGCGCAACCATTAAAGACCTTGGTAACGACCGTTACCAGATCGATATCATTGTCGCCGATTGCCGCAACCCCAAGACAATTAAAGAGGGTGCCGCAACTGCCCCGAACCCCATTGCCGCTTTTATGGAAGTACAGGATATCAGCGTCGTGTTTGATATTCTTAACAACGCGATTGCGCGCAACGCGGCAAAGCTTGTTGGCGTAGATCTGAAAAATTCCTCCTACATGCAGTATTCCGGCTCCAGCTGTAAGCTGGTCTACAACGCAAAAACCATGGAATGCGAATCACTGCACCAGATCGGTAAATTCTCGATGACACTCGACGGCTCCATCAAGGGCATTGATTGCTCCGGCAAAAAAGTCAAAATCAGCGCATTTTATGATTATACCAAATTCCAATGGAACACCGCATACAAGGCATAGTTCGCTTTTGTAAAGCCCCAGTAAAAACGGACAACAGACAAAATCCCCCTGATGTAGGATACAAACTACATTAGGGGGAATTATTATATTCATGTGGTTTATTAATTCAGCTCCTCCATCAGGGCAAGCAGGAGGGCGGTTGACTGCGCGGCAGCCATTCGCATAAAGGTATTGAAGTCAACATCGGAATCGTCATCCGCATTATCGGAAATAGCGCGCACAAGACCGAAGGGTACACCATTCAGCAGGCAGACCTGGCAAATGCTTGCGCCTTCCATCTCGCAGGCAATGGCAGAAAAATCGCTTGCCAGCTTTTTTTTCAGGTCCGGCGCATTGAGAAATTGATCGCCGGTCGCGACAGTACCAACGTGGCATTTTATTTGCATCAGGCGAGCTGCGGCTTTTTGTAATAATTGCAGAACGTTATCTGCGCAGGGCATCTTGACTAAGTTCACTTCAGGGGTCAATCCGACAGGATCCCCTAAAGCCGAGGTATCAAAGTCGTATTGCACCGCATAGTCGCCCAGCACAATTTCGCCGATGGAGACCGCAGGCGAAAGCGATCCTGCCACACCGATGTTGATCATCATCTCTGGTGCATATTTCAGGATCATCGTCTGCGCACAGACCGCGGCGTTCACTTTACCCACGCCGCATTTTGCAATGACGACCGCGCTGCTGTTTAGTCTCCCGAGAAAATAGGTAATACCGCTGATTTTTTCCTGCGAGGTATCTGCCATCGCCTTGACAAGCTGCATGACTTCGATTTCCATCGCGCCGATTATACCGATCAATTGACCACGCTCCTATATTCATTCATTACGGAAGCTCCGCCTTTGCTTAAATAATTATAACGCAAAAAAACTTACATAGCAAGCATTTTCGTTGACGATCCCTGCCAAAGCTAACGCTCCGTTTCTTAACGCAAAGCAAATTCGCCGTACGCATCAAGCAACGCTAAAAAAACGATTGCTCTAACTGTATATCAACAACCAATTGTTCGCAGCAGCAGCGACGCGGGTAGCGTTGAGTTATGGAGCTGCCAGAACTTATTCTGCCAGCGGCAGCCAAACGGATGCCTTAAACAAATCACCGTCCACCTGCAGGGTAAAGCGTCCGCCCTGCACTTGGCAAAGGCTTTCCGCAATCGAAAGTCCAAGCCCGCTGCCCTCGCCTGTGCGCGTTTTGTCGCCGCGCACAAAGCGTTGCGTCAGCTCCTCTGCGGGCATGTTCAACGCCTCGCGCGAGATGTTTTTGATCATCAAGCCGCCATAGCCGTCTTTGTTCTCCAGCTGCAAATAGACACGCGTGCCGGGCATTGTATATTTCGTCACGTTGCTCATCAGGTTTACTATGATGCGCCAAGTCTTTTGGCTGTCTGCCCACACCACCGGCGCTTCCTGCGCGGGCTGTAGAATCAGTTCAACATTTTGTGCGGCAAGGGCATCGTTGGTTTCACCGACCGCCTGCAATGCCAGCTCATATAAATTGACTTTTACAGGGTTTAACTCCACGTTGCCGCTGCTGGCCTTGGAGGCTTCTACCAAATCTTCAATCAGCCGCTTGAGCTGTTCGGATTTTTGTGCAAGCGTCGCCAAATAATCGCAGCGCTCCTCCTGCGTTAAGTCGTCGCGGCGCAGAAGATCAACATAATTGATCACAGAAGTCAGTGGGGTTTTCAGATCATGGCTCACGTTGGTGATCAGGTCGGTTTTCATGCGTTCGCCCACGATTGCCTGCTGCACAGCCGCCTGCATTCCCTTTTGCATATCCAGGATATTTTCAGCCAGGGGTTTTATGCTAGCGGGCATGGTTGTTGTGTCCAATGTGGGTTGCAGGTTGCCGTGCTTCACCTCTGCCAGTGCTTTGCGAATTTCATCCAGAGCGCTTA
>JAVBSB010000146.1:0-3898 GCA_031547365.1 Oscillospiraceae bacterium
TCGGCAGCTCGGGCGCGGGATTCTTTTGCGCGTGTTTCATTGCTCCTTTCGCGAAGCGATCCTGCCCGAACGAGAGTACGCTGGCTAAAACATCCAAAACGCTACCGCCCTTCTGCTTATTTTGTACGACTATTCTAGCAAATATCCTGATGCTGTGCAATAGGTTTTGGGAGATTTTACGGAAAGTTCACGACCGCGGCATAGTTTGTTTAATCTTGCGCCCACTTGTTTAGACTTTAGACATCAGATTTTGCTTGCGTTTCGTTAAAAAAATACGCGTTCCACTTCTGGGTGAAGGTCCCGCTTGCCGGCAATAGCTGTATCTCTCGCTTTTCGCGCAGTACAGTATCCCCGCCGCCGAACGACAGCCCCGGGTCGTTAAGACCGAACCAGGGTTCAATGCAGACGTAGGGAGCGGCAGGCTTTGCCCAAATACCCAGAATAGGCGCGCCGCCCACGTCGAATTTTACACAGGGCTTTCCGCCACGCACAAGGGTGACGTGCCGCGATTTTACCCCGCTGAGAATCAGCGCGTCTTTGTCAAACAGGTGCTCGTGCAGGATGATGTCTTTGCTGTTTTCCAGTACGGGGTAGCTTCCGCCCGCGAGCAGCGCGTTGTCATCGATCCATTGGCTCTCAAGGGTTTCCGGTTCATCAAAGCGCAGAATATCGCCCATTTTACAATTGAAGCCCGGGTGCGCGCCGATGGAAAATAACATTTCCTGCGCACCTTTATTCTCAATATTTGCCTCGCAGAACAATGTCCGCCCCTCCAGGCGGTAGGTTAAGGTTAAAGCAAACTCAAAGGGATAGCATGCCCTGGTTGCGTCGCTGCTCTCCAGTAGAAACCGCATCTGTGCGCCTCGGCACTCTACCAGTTCAAACCTGCTTTTACGCGCAAACCCATGTTTATCCATGAAATATTCTTTGCCGTTGTGCAGGAATCGGTCACCACGCAGTCGCCCCACGATGGGGAACAGCACGGGCGATTGCCCATACCAAACCGCAGGGTCGCCCTGCCAAAGGTATTCGGTTGCGGTAGCGCGGTCACGGATAGAGTTGAGCTGTGCGCCCCGGTCGTCCGCTGCGCAGAACAGGTATTCGTTTTCAATATGATACAGCATATTCGGCTCCTGACTTACAAAAAATTGGAAAGCAATATTCCTTCCAAAAGTTTACACCGAAAGACGCGCATTTGTCAATGTTTTTCGGCGTTTTCATTTGACAAGCAGAAATCAATACAGTATAATTAGCATGAGGGTATTGTATTAATGGAGGTTTGTAATTATGAAGCAAAAAAAGAAGCGCATCATACGTATCACGGCAATTGCCTTGGTTCTGGCGCTGTTTGCCGCATCGGTCAGCGGCGCGGTCTATGCCGAAGCCGTAGTGCCGGATAAGCAAATCACGCTCGCCATGACCCCGAGCCTTGCCGCGTCGGAACCGCTGGTCGTCGGCGATGTATTAAAGCTTGATGTAACAGCGCAGGCAGATTTTCGGGTTTATTCTAATTTTACTGTGATTTACTACGACAAAAATCATTTTGCCCCCTGTGATGCCGCGGGCGTTATTTTTACGCCGCAGACGCAGGGCGGCACGGCTATAACGGATTATATCGCGCTTGACCCCGAGAATCCCCTGAGCAAGGCAGGTCAAGCCTATGGGGATATCAATGTCACCAACCTGGCGAACTACCCCGCCGCATGGAAAGACGCCGCGGGCGTCCTGCTGCCTGCATATCAAGGCTACGCGGCAATTGCGCTGAAAGTGCCCTACGACCTCACAGCCAACCCCGCGACCGGTACGCCTGCGGCTTCCAACCCGTGGTTCAGCTTTTATTTAAAGCCTATACTGCCGACAAGCGCATCGAATAAAGCTGCGGTCTTTATGTCGCAGAGCGCCGTGCGTACCGATACCGCGAACCCCAACGGCGTTATGTATTACAGCGCAGCGACAGGCGGCGCAGGCTGGCGTAAAGTCGCGGTCACGCTCCCTGCAAAGCTTGAGTATTCCATTCAAGCCGCTGCCGTCAATCCGGTCACTGTGACGTTTTCCGCGGGAACACACGGCACGCTCACCGGTGGTATAGACTCTGTCCGCAATATCGAACAGGGTACGCTGATCGGCGAGCAAAGCGGACAATACTGGCCGGGCGTAACGCCGGATTATGGCTATTACTTCGCGGGCTGGGCATATGCCGACGACCCAGCGCTGACGCCGCTGCCGGATACCGAGCCCATTGGCACGAGAGAAGGCGTGTACACGCCGAGCATCAGCTTTATACCCGTGTTTCTGCCGAACCCCGTGCAGTTGCAGCTTTATCTGCTCGACCTGCGCAAGCCGGCGGGGCAGCAGGAGATTAACGCGGGGACACCCATCGCGCTGCAAGTCGGTGATGACTTCAACGCAGCAGTACAGACCGCGCAGGCGGCTGCCGCAAGCCTAACCGACCCGGTTGATCCTTCGACAGGCTACACTTTAACGATTCTGCCCGCCTCGCAGGCGAACAACAATTATGTCGTGCCTTTGATGGATCAGAGCACACTGCGGGTTGAAATTGCGCGCATTCACCGCGGCACATACTTTATCAACTATCTTCCCAGCGGCAGCGACGTCACGAACCTGCCCGCAAAGCAGGAAAAAGCCGCAGGCGCGTCGGTGTCAATCGCTGCGGCTCCAAAGCGTAAGGGATATACCTTCACCGCTTGGACGACAGGCGTTGCGAATTATGCGCCCGGCGCGATTTATTCTTCCGATGCGGATATGACGCTCACCGCCGTATGGCAACAGAACCCGCCGCCGTTCATCACGAACGGAAACGCAATTAAGCTGCAATATAAGTCCGCCACAACGCTCACCATGAGTACCAGCGCGCCCGGCGTCACCTGGAGCAGCAACTCGAATGTTGTGCAGGTCAATTCCGCGACTGGCGAAATTAAGGGCGTAAAGACAGGTACTGCCACCGTCACCGGCACGGACGCCGACGGCTTTTCTGCCGACGTGAGCGTCAAAGTGAGCTACGCCTGGTGGCAATGGCTGATTGTCATTTTCTTGTTTGGCTGGATCTGGTACTGAGTAATTTTCGCTATAGCGATGTTATAGCAATTTTTTATTAGAATATTCCAAATTTCACGTGACAAACACGTTGGAATGTGGTATACTATTTAATAATACTATTGCTGGGGGAATATGCACCAATATGATGAATGCAAAAACCGCGCTGGACCTGATTGTCAAGGGGATGCTGCCTGTATTGAACGCGGCGAATTTCAGCGCTGTAAAAGAAAATGCAGATGACAATATTGCCTTGTTTGCTTCGGATGCCGGCATTATACGAATCAAGCTGGAGCTTGACCGCGTAGCGCTGCAATTTTATCCGGAAGGCGGGGGCGTGCCGGACGACGGAGACTATACACAGCTGGCTTTGTCGCTGCTGGAGCTGGAAGAAGCAAACGAACGCGATTGTCAGTACATAGCCAACGATTTTGCGGACATGATCCGCGAAAGGTTCCGCATCAAAAAAAAGTCGGCAACGACGCAGGCGGTCAAAATGCCGAAGAGCATCTCAAAAACAGCCATCAAAAACGGAGACGCCTATTACGATGCGCTGTCCTTCGGTAACGCTTTTACGGCGCTGTATCCGGAGCTGCGCGCGGCATACAAGGCGAATTACGAAAGATACAATGAATTCTTAGCTGAAGAATTTTTTCTCAACGACGGCGGAAACGAGGCTGTGCTGCAGGTCATCCGTCAGAACGACCCGGCACAAATGAAGCGACTGTTTAACCTGCTGAATGACGTTTACGAAAATGGTGTTAACGACGTACAGAGCTTGGTTTGCGTTACGATATTAGGCGCGTTGAATAACGACGAGGTTCTGCTCGCGCGCTGCGCCGAT
>JAVBSB010000115.1:0-4587 GCA_031547365.1 Oscillospiraceae bacterium
AGAATGAATGAAATATTTGAAGAATCAAACGCTGCGCTAAAGCGATGCCTGGACGCAACGGACTTCACTGATTTTCTCCATGAAATGATCTGTTTGACGCAGAGGTATCTTACCGAGATAAACAGGGTCACGAACCCTGTCAACGCACTTGTTGCGCCCGCAATCATGGCCGCTCTTCGCATCGTACTCACAGAGCTGGAAGCACATTTTCCTGATGCCGTTAAAGCGTCAAAGGACCTGTCAAACCTGCCGCGCCAAGTTGTCACTATGGATGGCGCAGGCAAAGAAAGGGAGACAGGGGCGCGGCAGGGGTTATTTCCATGATCCACTACGGCGACATCCGCGCTATGCACGGTGCTTCCATCGAACCCGTTGACTGTATCGTTATCCGCTGCGAAAACGCGATTCTAACGCGCTGGACGGATAAGATGAAAGCCTATTGCGAGCGATGTGAGGAAAAAGACGATGCTTGAAAACCCTGGCTATCTCAACGAAAGGAGGAACCTACCTATGTTTGATGAAAAAGAGATACATTACCTCGAAGCAATTAGCGCTGTAGAGCGCGTGAGTGCCCTGATGAATGGCGCGAACTATCTTGCTGGTGGGTGTCGATATAATGATGAACTTACCAACAAACAACGTGACGCATTTGTGGAAGCTGCGACTTGGTGCGTTGCGCATCTGACAAACGTTGCATGCGATGAATTTCGGCTGTATGTCGGAAAAGAAAAAGCCCCCTGTGTCTCCGCCTGCGAAGCTTGACACAAGGAACTTAACTCACAACCGGGAAGGTTGCTTACATACTTAAGTATATACCATTTCACCCCGGTTGTCAATAACGAAAGGGGAACTATATGCCAGTTACAATCAACAGTCTTGAGCTTGAAAACGTCAAGCGGATCAAGGCGGTTCAAATGGAGCCGTCCGCAGTGGGCCTTACCGTTATCGGTGGGCGCAACGGCCAGGGCAAAACTTCGGTGCTTGATGCTATTTGCTGGGCGTTGGGGGGCGATAAATACCGACCCAGCGCGGCGCAGCGGGAAGGTTCAGTGATTCCGCCAAGCTTAAAAATCACGCTTTCCAATGGATATATTGTTGAGCGCAAGGGGAAAAACAGCAGCCTCAAGGTCACCGATCCGCGCGGCGGCGCCAGCGGACAACAAATACTAAACACTTTTATTGAACAGCTTGCCCTTGATTTGCCCCGGTTTTTGCAGTCGAGCGCAAAGGAAAAGGCGAATGTTCTGTTGCAAATTATCGGCGTGGGTGACCAGTTGCGCGAACTAGAGCGGCGGGAGACCGAAACATATAACCGCCGCCGCACCATCGGACAGATCGCCGACCAGAAAAAGAAATACGCAAATGAGCAAGCATATTATCCTGAAGCGCCGGAAGAGCCTGTGTCACCTTCCGAACTCATTCGAGAGCAACAAGATATCCTCGCCCGCAACGGTGAAAACCAGCGCAAGCGGGAAAAGGTGAAGCAGTTGACCAACCAGAAGGCAAGCGCGGCAGAGCAAATAGCCAGGCTGAGCCAACAGCTGGAAGAATGGCGTTATGCCTACGAACAGGTTTGCGAAGATCTCGGCACAGCAACGCTCAGTGCGCAAGACCTTCAGGATCAAAGCACCGCCGAGTTGGAAGCCAGCATCGCCAACGTTGAAGATGTTAACCGCAAAGTGCGCGCGAATCTAGACAAAGCAAAGGCGAAGGAGGATGCGGAGGGATATGCCGCGCAGTATGACTCGCTCAGCGAAGAGCTGGACAATGTCCGCAAACAAAAAACTGATTTGCTTCACGGTGCAAATCTACCCCTCCCCGGCCTTAGCGTAGAGGACGGCGAGCTGTTATATAACGGCCATTTGTGGGACAGCATGTCCGGCAGCGACCAGCTGAAGGTGGCGACTGCCATCGTGCGCTGCCGCAACCCTGATTGTGGTTTTGTCCTTATGGATAAACTGGAGCAAATGGATACAGACACACTCCAGGAGTTCGGTGCGTGGCTGGAAGCAGAGGGCCTGCAGGTGATCGCGACCCGCGTCAGCACCGGCAGCGAATGCAGTGTGATCATCGAAGACGGCCATGTCGCGGAGCCGTTGCCCGAAGAACCCGCATGGAAAAAAGGATGGAATGCATGAATATTACGTCCGGTAAAATCCAAAGCGCACAAAAATGTTGCGTGTACGGCCCCGAGGGTATTGGAAAAAGCACGTTCGCGGCGCAGTTCCCCGACCCGCTGTTCATCGACACGGAGGGCAGCACCAAACACCTTGATGTGCGCCGCTTCGACAAACCTACCAGTTGGGCCATGTTGCAGGAGCAGGTAAAGTATGTCGTTGCTAACCCTTCTGTTTGCAGAACGCTCATCATTGACACAGCGGACTGGGCTGAGCGCTTGTGTGTGGAGGCTGTGTGCGCGCACGGCGGCGTAAATGGCATTGAGGGGTTCGGGTACGGCAAGGGCTATACCTACTTGCAGGAAGAGTTTGGCCGATTACTGAACGCATTAGAGGAAGTTGTACAGCGCGGGGTTCATGTTCTGCTGACCGCGCACGCCGCAACCCGAAAGCTGGAGCAGCCCGACGAAATAGGTTCCTATGACCACTGGGAACTAAAGCTGACGAAAAAGGTTGGCGAAATGATAAAAGAATGGGCAGACCTCATTTTATTCGCCACCTACAAAACACGCGTGGTCAAAGGCGATGAAAAGAAAGGCGAAAAGAATAAAGCGCAGGGCGGCCTGCGTGTAATGCACACAACCCATCACCCCGCCTGGGACGCCAAAAACCGCCACGGCTTAGCGGAAGAATTGCCGCTCGATTATAAGGTCATACAGCATATTTTTGACGACCCGCTGCCGAAACTGGCTGAGCGCGCGCAGCAGTTACAAAAGGATTCTGCCAGCTGTGTTGCTCCGCCGTCCGGTTATGAAGCCGCCATCCATGTGCCTGGCTTGAGCGCGATCATTGATGACGTGGACAATTTAAACGACGGCGCACCCGCAGCAGCTACGCCGGCGCCCGTTCCTTCTTCGATGCACCAAAAACTGCACGATCTGATGCAAGCAAGCGGTGTACAGGAATTTGAGCTGCGGGCAATCGTTTCAGACAAAGGCACATTTCCGGAGGATATGCCAATCGCAGATTATCCGGAGGATTTCATAAAAGAGGGCCTGATCCCCAGATGGCAAAGCATCGTAATGCCTGCTATCACTGCTTTCCGCGAATCGTTACCATTTAAATAAACAGGAGGAATTCAATTATGAGCGATAACACACCGCGCGAACTCGGTTGGGAGGACGAAATCTCCCAGGAATCCAATTTTGTTTTGCTGCCGCCGGGCGACTACAACTTCGAGGTAGTTAAGTTTGAACGCGGCGAGCGATTTGAAGGCAGTGAAAAGCACCCCCCCTGCAACCGCGCCATTGTGCATATTAAATGTGTCTCTTCGGGCGGCGATGAAACCGTTATTCAGCAGAGCTTCCTGATGCACCAAAAATCCGAGTGGAGGATCAGCGAGTTCTTCATTTCCATTGGCCTGAAAAAGCACGGCGAACCCCTGCGCATGCAGTGGACGCAGTCGGTGGGCTGCAAAGGACGCTGTAAACTGGGAACCCGCCAATACGACAGCAAAGATTACAACGAGATTAAAAAGTTTTATGATCCCGAAGAGCAGCCGCGACAGAACAACAGCGGCGAAACCCCCTGGGGCGGTGGTTGGTAATGGAGTTGCGCCCTTACCAACTGGCGGCAAAACAAGCCATTTTCGACGAGTGGGACAGCGGGCGGCGCAAGACCCTGCTTGTGCTGCCCACAGGGACAGGAAAAACAATAGTTTTTGCCAAGGTGGCCGAAGATTGTGTTCGCGGCGGCGAACGGGTGCTCATCCTGGCGCACCGCGGCGAGTTGCTGCAACAGGCTGCTGATAAAATTCAAAAAGCCTGTAAGCTTTCTTGCTCCACTGAAAAAGCAGAGCAATCCAGTTTAGGCGATTGGAGCCGAATCACTGTGGGCAGCGTGCAGACCCTCATGCGGGATTCGAGGCTGTCGCAGTTTGCACCCGACCGATTCGGCGCGGTTATTGTAGACGAGGCACACCACGCGCTTTCAGAAAGTTATCAGCGAGTGTTGAACTACTTTGAAGCCGCAAAGATATTGGGCGTGACCGCTACGCCCGACCGCGGCGACATGCGCAACTTGGGCAGTTTTTTTGATAGCCTTGCTTACGAATACACACTGCCCAAAGCCATCCGCGACGGATATTTATGCAAAATCAAAGCGCAAACTATACCTCTCAGGCTTGATCTGACCGGCGTTGGCACGCAGGCGGGCGACTTAAAAAGTGGCGACCTCGACACTGCGCTTGACCCTTACCTGCATCAAATCGCCGCAGAAATGGCAAAACACTGCGTCGGGCGTAAAACAGTTGTGTTTTTACCATTGATCAGAACGTCGCAAAAGTTCCGGGACATTCTGACCGAAAACGGCTTCGCGGCAGCGGAAGTCAACGGCAACAGCGCCGACCGGGAAGAAGTCCTGTCCGACTTTGACGCAGGAAAATATGATGTACTTTGTAACTCCATGCTTC